>JAITEG010000129.1 GCA_031282145.1 Spirochaetaceae bacterium
CTGCTCAAATACATGACCTACTACGCCACCACCGACGATTGCCTGCGTTCCCACATCCTCGCTTATTTTGGGGAAAGCGCCCCCCATTTTTGCGGCAACTGTTCAAACTGTACCACCCAATTTGAAAGCAGCGACATCACCATCCCCGCCCAAAAGGTCCTCTCCTGTGTATACCGCCTTGAGCAGCGGGGAAGGCGGTTTGGAAAAATCATGGTTATCAATATCCTCAAGGGCAGTAAAAGCGAGAAAGTCCTCAAAGAGGGCCTTGAAAACCTGAGTACCTACGGCATTATGGCGGAAACCGATATACACCGGCTCAGAACCATCCTGGATTATCTTATTGAGAAGGAGTACCTCGCCCAGGAAGGGGAGGAATACCCGGTACTCCGCCTCGGGCCGCGGTGGGAAGAAATCCTCCGGCAGAAAAAGCCCCTTTCCATGATGCTCCCCAAAGAACGGGAGCGGAAAAAACCCCATACCGGGCTATTGCCCGGTACCGCCGGGGGATCGCCTGGCGCCGCCGATGAAATGCCGGGGGAATTTCATGAGGATCTTTTTGTTCAACTCAAGGATCTGCGGAACCGCCTGGCCCAAAAGGCCCGGGTCCCGGCCTACATCATCTTCTCCGACGCCACCCTGCGGGATATGTGCCGCAAGCTGCCCCAAACCCCCGACCAGTTCCTCACCGTCTCCGGGGTGGGCACCGTCAAAATGGAAAAATACGGCCCCTTCTTCCTCGACCTCATCAAAGCAAAGAATAGTGATACGAGGGGTTCATAAGTACTGACGGGGGGCAACGTAAGGAGAAGTCTCTCCCTTTGCTCCCCGCCCTCACATTCTTCCCTATTCACTCTTCATTGCTCTACGCCGTCTTCCGTCCCCGGAGGAGCTCCATAAACTGGAAGCCGCTCATGGTCTCCCGTTCGATGAGGAAGAGGGCGATCTCCGCGAGTCTGTCCCGGTTTTGCCGGAGCAGGGCCAGGGCTTTCTGGTGGCACTCGTCGAGGATGCAGGCCACTTCCTTGTCTACGTCGGCGCCGGTGGCTTCCGAGACCAGAGACACGCTGCGGCCGTCCAGGTACTGGTTCTGGACGCTCTCCAGGGCCATCATGCCGAATTTGCCGCTCATGCCGTATTGGGTCACCATGCTCCGGGCGAGCTTGGTGGCCCGCTCGATGTCGTTGGCGGCACCGGTGCTTATCTCCCCAAACTCGATCTCCTCCGCCGCCCTGCCCGCGAGGAGGGTGGTGATCCGGGCGAGAAGTTCCGAGCGGGTCATCAGGTACCGCTCCTCCTCGGGCCGGTTCATGGTGTAACCCAGGGCGCCCATGGTACGGGGAATAATCGTGATCTTCTGTACCGGCGGGGCGTCGGTCTCCCGGTCCGCTTGTACGGCGGCGGCCAGGGCGTGGCCGGTCTCGTGGAAGGCGACCATCCGCTTCTCCCGGGGGTTGAGGATGCGGTCCTTCTTCTCCTTTCCGGCGATGACCACTTCCACCGCGTCCATAAGGTCCTCCTGAAGCACCTCGGTCCGGCCCAGCCGTACCGCCCGCAGGGCCGCCTCGTTCACCATGTTGGCCAAATCCGCGCCGGTGGCGCCGCTGGTGGCAAGGCCGATCTCCCGGAGCTTCACGTCCGGCCCCAGGGTAACCTTTTTGGCGTGGACCGCCAGGATCGCCTCCCGGCCGGGAAGGTCGGGGTTTTCCACGATGATCCGCCGGTCAAAGCGGCCGGGCCGGAGCAGGGCCTTGTCGAGGATCTCCGGCCGGTTGGTGGCGGCCAGGATCAGCACCCCTTTGGAGGAATCAAAGCCGTCCATTTCCGCCAGGAGCTGATTCAGGGTCTGCTCCCGCTCGTCGTTCCCCCCCAGATGCGTATCCCGGCTCTTGCCGATAGCGTCGATCTCGTCGATGAAAATGATGCAGGGGGCGTGTTTCGCGGCCTCCCCAAAGAGGTCCCGGACCCGGCTGGCCCCCACCCCCACGAACATCTCCACAAACTCCGACCCGGAAAGGGAGAAGAAGGGAACCTTGGCTTCCCCGGCCACGGCCTTGGCGAGGAGGGTCTTCCCGGTTCCCGGGGGCCCCACCAGAAGCGCCCCCTTGGGCTGTTTGGCGCCGATCTGCCGGTATTTTTCCGGGCTGTGCAGAAAGTCCACCAGTTCGGTAAGGCTTTCTTTGGCCTCATCCTGTCCGGCCACGTCGTTAAAGGAGACCCCGGTGTTTTTCTCCATGTCGTAATATTTGGCCTTGGATTTTCCCACGTTCATCATGCCGCCGATGCCGCCCAGGGACTTGGAGAAATTCCGGGTAATAACGTAATAGACCCCATAAAAAATCAGGAGGGGAAAAATCCAACTGGAGATAAAACTCAAGATGGGGTTGGACTGGACGATGGGTTTATAAAACGCCACTTCGTTGTCAATAAGCCGCTGGGTCAGACCCGGATCATCCAGGCGGCCGGTATAATAGACCAGACTCTTCAGGACCTGCGAATTTTCGGGGCTGCCGTGGAGAATTTGGGCCACCCGGCTCTGATTCGCCCCGTCCTTGAGGGTAAGGGCGATCTGATCGGTCTCAATGCGTACCTGTTTTACCGCCCCGTCTTCAACCAGTTGAATAAACTGGCCGTATTCAATTTGTACCTTTCTATCGGTCATCATAGTTGAGACAACCATGTTGAGGATAAAGGTGATAACAATGCCCACAATGAAAAAATGGACGATGTTGGGGCTGTTTTTGGGCGGACCCTTTTGTCCGTCTCCCGAGGGTAAGTTTGGTTCCATAAAAACTCCTTGTTTTGAAAACCCAATCGGGCTTTTCATCGGGGATACTGATGTCATCCCCCCAAGAGCCCGCTCGTCGGGCTCCGCCCGCTTATCGGGCTCCTTCCACGGCGCCGGGCCGCTTGGCTGCCGCTAAAAAACCATCCGCGATTTTTAGCGCTGTTTTTTGAGGCTTTCCTAAAACGGGGAAACACTCTTTTATAATATACTTAAATTTTGCGCGCTGAACAAAGAATAATCAACAACCCCGCGGCAGAGCCGCAGGGTATGAAACCCTCAACACGAATCAAAAACCCCACCCTGAAGCTCGGGCGGGGCCGGCTATCCGCAGAGTTCGCTGAGTTTTTGCCCGGCATGGGGGTGGCCGGGGTTGAGGGCGAGGGTTTGCCGGAAGTCCGCGGCAGCCTTTTCCCGGTCCCCCACAAGCTCGTAACAGCATCCCCGAAAGTAATAGGCCTTCACGGAGGCCGGATCAAGCTCCAGTGCCCGGTTCAAGTCCGCCATGGCGTCACGCACGTAATCCTCCGCCATCATGGCCGAGGCCGACAGTATCATTTTATCCAGTTCGGTACGCTGGGAACGGAGCGCGACGAGGGTCTGGTTATAGCGGGGAATAAGCTCGGGATAGCCGATGTGGGCGAGCTGCTCCATGAGGAGGAGCCGCTCCGCCTCGTCCTTGGCCGCTTCCATGACTATCCCCTTCATCCACTCCATCTTCTCCACTGCCTCAACATAGTAGGCGTTACCCCGCCCCAGATAAGCATCGGTCATATTCGGGTCCAGTTCAATGGCCTTGCTAAAGTCCTTTGCCGGCGCCGCGGCATCCTCATACTCTTTCACCCGGTTCCAGCGGCAAACCCCCCGGCTGTACCAGAGCCAGGCGTCTTTGGGGTCCAGTTCCAGGGCCGCCGAAAAGTCCACCTCCGCCCCTTCCTGGTCCCCGCTGGTAAACCGGCAATACCCCCGCTGCCCCAGGGCATACGCGTAGTCCGGGCGATAGGAAAGGGTCCGGGTAAAGTCCGCGATAGCCCCCTCCAGGTCCCCCCGCTGCCCCCGGATCCGCCCCCAGTGGACCAGAGCCCACCAGGGTTTCTCTTCCTTTTCAATCGCCCTTTCCAGGTCCGCCAGGGCCGCGTCCAGGTCTCCCTTATCAAAATAGGCCACCCCCCGGCGGGTCACCCAGTGTATCTCCCCACTCTCCAGCTCCATGAGCCGGGTATAGTCGGCCGCCGCCTCGTCGTAACGCTCAAGCATGTCGTAGCGAGCCGCCCGGACGCTCAGGGCGTTGACCAGGTCTTCCCCCTCGCTCAGGGCAATCTCCCGGGTGTTATCCTCGACGGCCTTCGCCAGGTCCCCCTTTACATACCAGACATTGGCCCGTTCGTGGAACAGTTCGACCTTGTCGGGGAACTCCGCAATCAGCCCCTCGTAAAGCTCCAGCGCGGCGTCATGCTCGCCCTTCTGAACCAGTATCCGCGCCTCAAGATGAGTCTCTTCATAATCCATTTGATTCCTCCTTTCAGAAAGAACCTACGCCTGCCCCCCGCCCCCTGTCAACCGGGCCGCCGGAACCGCGCCCTACTCCGCCCGCTGCGCGACATATTTGCTATTTGTTCCTTGTCCTCTTCATTCGTGCCGAAGGGGTTTGATACCCCGCCCTTCAGGGCGGTTAAAAAGGTATTAAACCCCTGAGTACAACCACTTTTCGAGAACAACATACCTCGCCCTTCAGGGCGAGGTTGTTGATTCCTTTCCCCGGTCCGGGAGTAAACTTTTTTTCATGCGGCGGCCTTTCGGCGCCCTAATATTTACCCGCAAATGAACAAGGAGCAAGTAACAGGGAGCACAGGAAGATGAAAAGGAGGGTTTTTATGAAAGACCGGAAGCTTTCGGTTCGGGTGGGGGGGCTCGTCGCCGGGGCGGCGTTCGCTTTGGTTTTGGCGGGCTGCGCCACGGGGGGCGCGGGGACAGGCGGCGTAAGGGCGCGGCCACAAAGCGGAGCGAACGTAGTAGAACGCG
>JAITEG010000145.1 GCA_031282145.1 Spirochaetaceae bacterium
GGTACCGACCGGCCGCCCCTGCTGATCCGGGTCTGGCTTTCCCAGGGGAACGTCCTTTTCGCCCTGGGCCGCGTCGAGGAAGGGCGCTCCCTCTGGAACGCCGCCTTAGCCGAGGCGGACAGGGCGGGGGAAGCGGAGCTTACCGCGGCCTGCCGGATCTACCTGGCCCGGGGCGACCTCCTCTTGGCCGAAGGCGCCGGCATCCCGGAGCAAGTCATAGCCACGGTAACCGAAGCAATGGCCCGGTTAACCGCGGATAAGCTCCACCGCGCCCTGGCCCTGACCGTCATCGGTCTTGCGGAAAAGGAGCTTCGTCACTGGACCGAAGCTGAAAAGGCCTTGAAAGCAGCCCTGGATATCCATGAAAAGGAACGGTATCTGGAGCTGGCCGCCTACGACTGGTACCTTATCGCTTCGGTCTTTTCCGTGTCCGGTCAATACGACCCCGCCCTGGAGGCCCTCTCCCGGGCGCTGGCCCTGGACCGCCGGGCGGAAAACAGTTACGGCCTGGGCATGGACTGGCTTGCCCTGGGGGACGTGTCCCTAAAGGCCGGCCGCAGCGACGGAGCCGCCGCCGCCTACCGGCGTTCCGCGGAGATCTTCCGCGCCGTAGGGCTTGAAAAGGAAGCGGCCGAAGCCGGCCGCCGGGCCGCGGCCCTTCCGTAAACGGTAAATTTCTTCTTGACATTTTATGAAAATGAACTACACTGATTGTTACTATAAATTTTTGAGGAGGAACAAATATGAAAAAATTGTTCTTTGTTATGATGATTGTGTTCTTTGCCTCCATGTTAGCTTTTGCCAGTGGCCAACAGGGAGGAGGGGGTGGTTCCGGCCAACCCCAGATTGGGGTAGCCATCTATAAATTTGATGACACCTTCATGTCCTACGTCCGGAATGCCATCCAACAGAACGCCCAGGGCAAGGCGGGACTTACTATGGTGGATTCCCAGAATGCCCAGCCCACCCAAAACGACCAAGTAGATCAGTTTATCACCAGAAAATTAAACGCCATCGCAATTAACCCTGTGGACCGGACCGCGGCCGGGGCGATCATCGACAAAGCCAAGGCCGGAAATGTGCCGGTGGTATTCTTCAACCGGGAACCCTTTGCCGAAGATATGCGGAAATGGGATAAGGTCTACTATGTAGGCGCGAAGGCCGAAGAATCTGGTACCATGCAGGGTGAAATCGTGGTGGATTACTGGAAGGCCAATCCCGGTGCCGACAAGAATGGCGACGGTGTGCTCCAGTACATCATGCTCAAGGGCGAACCTGGTCACCAGGACGCGGAACTTCGGACCGAATTCTCCATCAAGGCGGTTACCGCCGCGGGGATCAAGGTACAGCTCCTGGCCGAAGACACCGCCATGTGGGACCGCCCCCGGGCGGTAGAAAAAATGGATGCCTTCTGGGCCCGCTTTGGTGATCAGATTGAAGTGGTATTCTGCAATAACGACGACATGGCCCTCGGGGCTATTGAATCCCTGCGGAAAGCCGGTTTCTTCACCGGCGGCAGATACCTGCCTGTAGTCGGCGTTGACGCGACCGCCCCGGCCCTCCAGGCCCTGTCCGAAGGTACCCTCCTGGGTACGGTCCTGAACGACGACGTGAATCAGGGGAAAGCCACCTTCGATATTTCCTATGCCCTGGCTACCGGCGCCAATGTGACCGGCGCGGGCTGGCCTATCATAGACGGCAAGTATGTCTGGGTTCCCTACCAGAAAGTAACCAGAGATAATTACAGGAATTTCCTCCGGTAATTTGAACTTTTATCCCGTAACACCATCCGGCCGGAGGGTGTTACGGGATAGGTGTATTTAGGTGTAGTTTCTCAATCAAGCGCGCAGGGGGATGTATTTTTGTCCCTGCGGTTATATGGCAGAATGGTATTCGCCTTTTTAGGAGGCTGCCGTTTTTTAGGCGGATTTATGGCTGACGGTAATTACATACTTGAGGTAAAAGATCTGGATAAATCCTTTCCTGGGGTTCACGCTCTGGATAAGGTGTCTTTCAAGGTTAAACCCGGTTCTGTTCATGCCCTTATGGGGGAAAACGGGGCGGGCAAATCCACGCTGATGAAGTGCCTTTTTGGCATCTACGATCCCGATTTTGGGGAAATCATTCTGGATGGAAAACCGGTTCATTTTGATAACTCCCGCCAAGCCCTGGACGCTGGTGTTTCCATGATACATCAGGAGCTTTTACCCATTCCCCTGCGTCCTGCAATGGAAAATCTCTGGCTCGGGCGGTTTCCTGTCCGGGGGGTGGGACCCTTTAAATTAGTGGATCATAAAAAAATGTACCAGGATACGGTGGAGCTTTTGAAGGATCTTAACCTGGACATTGATCCCAGGGTGTGGGTCCGGTCCCTTTCGGCTTCAAAAATTCAGTCCCTGGAGATTGCTAAGGCGGTATCCAACAAGGCCAAGGTAATCATCATGGACGAACCGACCTCCTCCCTTACGGAACATGAGGTCGCCCTTTTATTTGGCATTATCCGGCGTCTTCGTAATGAAGGGGTCGCTATTATCTATATATCCCACAAGATCGAAGAAATTCTTGCCATTGCCGATGAGGTTACCATCCTGCGGGATGGTAAGCAGGTCGGAACCTATAATTCTGAGGCCCTTACCACCGATCAGATCATCAAATACATGGTAGGCCGGGATCTGACCAACCGGTTTCCCCCAAAGGATAATATCGTCGGGGAGACCGTGATGGAGGTGAAGAATTTGAGTTCCGCCCAGAGCCGATCTTTTACCGGGGTGAGTTTTACCTTGGGCCGGGGGGAGATCCTCGGTATTGGGGGCCTTGTTGGGGCCCAGCGGACGGAACTGGTGGAATCGATTTTCGGTTTACGACCGGTGCGGGAGGGTCAGGTCTTCATCAATGGTCACGAAGTGGTGATAAAGAATCCCTCCCAGGCCAAGGCCAGAAAGCTTGCCCTGGTAACGGAAGAGCGGCGGGCTTCGGGGATTATTCCCATGCGTTCCGTTAAGGACAACATGATCCTGGCGAATCTCCAACAGTATGTCGGTCCCGGGGGGCTTATCAACGAGAAAAAAGGTGAGGATGACGTGGACCGGATGATAAAGGCCCTGAACGTGAAAACTCCCAGTAAGAAGACCTATATCCGGGACCTTTCCGGCGGTAACCAGCAGAAGGTACTGGTTGCCCGCTGGCTTATGACGGAGCCGGAGATCATGATCCTGGATGAGCCCACCCGGGGTATCGACGTGGGGGCAAAGTACGAGATTTACAGCATCATCATTGATCTGGCCAAACAGGGGAAGAGTATTATCATGATTTCCTCGGAAATGCCGGAACTTTTGGGACTTTCCGATAGGATCATGGTCATGTGTGAGGGAAAGGTAACTGGTTTTCTGGAGGGTAGAACCGCAACCCAGGAAGAGATCATGCGCCTGGCGGCGAAATATATGTAGGAGGAGAACAGCATGGCTGATAAAGGAGCCGGAAAGACGCTCACCGCAAACTCGGTGAAGGACTTTACGCTGCAATATGCTATTTATTTTGTGTTTGTGGTTCTTATTTTGATGATAGCGATTCGGGAACCGTCGTTTCTCTCGCTGAATAACTTTAGGAACATTCTGTCCATGTCGGCGACACGGATCATCTTTGCCATGGGCATGGGGGCTATTCTGATTACCGGCGGAGTTGACCTTTCGGCGGGCCGTATGGTCGGTCTTGCGGCGGTACTTTCGGCGTCCCTCCTGCAAACGGCGGACTATTCCCGGCGTATGTACCCGGATCTCCCGATCCTGCCCCTGATCGTGCCCATCCTCATTGCCATGGCGGCCTGCGGCCTGTTTGGATTTCTCAACGGGATCTTTATTTCCAAACTTCAGGTACCCGCTTTTATCGCTACCTTGGGTACTATGGTGGCGATTTACGGGGCTACTTCCCTTTATTTTGACCGGCCTCCCTACGGCGCCCAGCCCATCGGGGGTTTGGACCGGCGCTTTACCGCCCTGGGTACCGGCTATATTGGTTTTGACGGGGTGTATTCCATACCCTATATTGTGATCATCGCGGCGGTGATCACGGTCATCACCTATATCCTTTTTAACAAGACCACCTACGGGAAAAACATATACGCCATTGGCGGTAACGCCGAGGCTGCCCGGGTATCCGGTGTTAATGTGGGATGGACTTTAGTTATCGTCTATACCATCGCTGGCATCCTCTACGGTCTGGGCGGGTCCCTGGAAGCCGCCCGTACCGGGGGGGCCACCAACAACTACGGGAACGGTTACGAGCTTGACGCCATCGCCGCCTGCGTTGTGGGGGGGGTTTCCAACCTGGGCGGGGTCGGGACGGTGCCGGGGATCGTCATCGGAGTCCTGATATTCAGCGTGATAAACTACGGTCTTACCTTTATCAATATGTCGCCCTATTGGCAGCAGATTGTAAAAGGCGCCATTATTATCGCGGCGGTGGCCCTGGATATACGGAAATACCTCAAGAAACGGTAATAAAGTAACCACGGACTTTTGGGGTGACTTGAGACTGTTCCAAAACTTCAGTTTTTGGAATAAGTCCCATCCTCTTTTTGTCTGGGTGGCTGGTTAAAGCTCTGGCCTGTCTATCCGGTAAAAACGGCCCGCAGATCGATGAGACAGCCCGGCAGGACCGTGACCGTGACCTTATCGCCGGCGTCGTATTTGGAAAGCCGGTAGGAGCCCTCCACGAGGGTGTACACGTGGAGGATCTTCTCGTCGGGGTCGGCAATCCAGTATTCCCGGACTCCGGCCTGGAGGTATTTGTTTAACTTATAGAGCAGGTCATGTTTGGCGGTGGAAGGGGAGAGGATCTCCACCACCAGATCCGGGGCGCCCTTGCAGCCCTGATCGTCCAATTTGGAAAGGTCGCAGACCACGGTAATATCAGGCTCAAGAAAGGTATCGTCCTGGTTATCTTTCCGGGGAAAAAGCCGGACCCCAAAGGGCGCCGGGTATACTTTACCTGGCTTTCCCCTGAGAAAGCCATGGAGTTGGGCGAATAACTCACCCAATAATTCCTGATGGGCCCGGTTCGGAGGGGCCATCATCCGGGCTTCACCATCCAATAATTCGTACCGTTCATCCCAGGTAAGAATATCGGTATAGGTATATCCTGTTCTCTCGGGGAATCGTGGTTTTTTCTCCGCGTCGGACATAAAAAATTCTCCCTTATGAAAGTATTATACCGGATCTTCACTCCCATGTCTAATCGACAAATTATTCTTTTTTTAAAATTCCTCTTGACATTTTAATAATAATTATTATTATTAAAATATGAACATCGTTGAACGGAAACATAGTAAAAAGCGGGATGCCATTTTGGAGATGATCCGGTCCACCGCATCCCACCCCGGCGCTCAGTGGGTGTATGAGCAGCTTAAACCGGTGATTCCCGACCTTTCCCTGGGTACGGTGTACCGGAATATAAATTTTTTCCGGGAGGAAGGGCTAGTGGTTTCCCTGGGGGTGGTGAACGGGGAAGAACGGTTTGACGGCGATGTACGGCCCCATCCCCATTTGGTGTGCCGCCGGTGCGGCAGGGTGGTGGATCTTCCCTGTCCGGACCCCGAAGCATTCAAGGCTTTTCTGGATCAGGGGTTATTGCCCAGGCAAAAGCCCAGGTGTCTGTCTGCCCAAGAGGGAATCGGGGAGGAGCGGGACTGTTTTCGCGTGGATTTTCGCCGGACGGTTTTTTACGGTCTCTGCGGCTCTTGCGCGGAACCGTATTTTCTTGAAAAAAGCGGGAAATTGTACCAAATTTTTATATGAAAACTACGGCTTATGCCGTTGTAATTTTTTTAATGGAGAGTGCTAAAATGAAGAAATGGGTTTGTTCGGTATGCGGTTATGTACACACCGGGGATCAACCCCCCGAATTCTGTCCTACCTGTAAGGCGCCGGCTGCAAAGTTTAAGGAACAGGTTGAAGGCGCGGCCTTTGCCGCGGAGCATGTGGTTGGGGTCGCCAAGGGAGTTGAGCAGGATATTATTGACGACCTCCGGGCTAATTTCAACGGCGAATGCAGTGAGGTGGGAATGTACCTTGCCATGAGCCGGGTGGCGGAACGGGAAGGGTATCCCGAAGTCGCCGAAGCCTACAAGCGGTATGCCTTTGAGGAGGCGGAACATGCCGCCAAATTCGCGGAACTTCTGGGCGAAGTGATTACCACCAGTACCAAAAAGAACCTGGAACTGAGGATTGAGGCGGAACATGGCGCCTGTGCCGGTAAGGTGGATGTGGCTAAACGGGCGAAAGAGCGGGGCTATGACGCTATCCACGATACGGTCCATGAAATGGCCCGGGATGAAGCCCGTCACTGCGCCGGTTTCAAGGGACTGCTGAAGCGGTATTTCTAGGGATTCTTACCGGGGTAGAAGATCCCCAGTAATTTTCTATCAAACTAACCAACCCCGCCCTCTGCGGTGGGATTGGTTGGTTCGTGTTGAGGGGTTCATATCCCGCGGCTCTGCCGTGGTTATAAAGGTATGAAACCCGAATACAATACCTTATGAGAACAACATACTGCGTGGCTCTTTTGCGCGGTATGTTGATTTTCTTTTTGTGCATTTTCAGGGAAATGTTGATAAAACCGGGGATAAGCGGACCGTGAGGTCCCACGGTATATATTTTTATTTTTAAATTAAGTATGATGGTTGAGGTTTTTCGAAAGTTCAGGTTTTGAAAAAAAACTCTTTTAATTAAGATATTTTCTCTACGTGAGAGGTAGTATGCGGTCATTAGGAATAAATATTGGGTCCACGAGTTTAAAAATGGTTTTAGCGGAAAAAGACGGCCTGGGGGATGAACCCGTCCGGGTGGTGTGGAGCGCCGCGATCCCCCATGAAGGGGACTTTGCCGCGGCGGTACGGAAGCTCCTCGCCGAAGGTCAAGCTGCCGTAGGCAAGCCGATCGAGGGGCTCCCCACCCTGGTGACGGGGAACGAGGGCCGGTTCATGTTCGATGCGGCCGGTACCCTGGAGCCTCTCTGTGTGGAGGCGGCCCTCCGGGCTTTGAACATCCGGGCCGACGCGGTGGTCAGCATGGGGGGGGAAGACCTGGTGGTCTACTCCCTGGACAGGAGCGGCAAGATTATCAACAATTTCTCCGGGAATAAATGCGCCTCCGGGACTGGGGAATTCCTCAAACAGCAGCTTGCCCGGATGGATATGACCCTGGAGGATATCGACCGGGTTCCCGACGATGCCAAGGTGTATCCTCTTTCCACCCGGTGTTCGGTATTTATGAAAAGTGACTGTACCCATCGTTTAAACAAACGGGAAGCGACAAAAAACGATATTGTCCTCTCCCTTTCCGATGTGATGGCCGTTAAAGTTATCGACTTCCTCAAGCGGGCAAAAATAAATTCCGGCCGGGTGGTATTGACCGGGGGGATCACCCTGAACCGTCATATTATCCGGTTTATCCGGAAAAAGGCCCCGCAGATTGAATTTATTATCCCCGAAACGGCTCCGGTTTTTGAGGCCCTGGGTGCGGCGGTGCTGGCCCCGGAATCGGGGAGCCCCCTGCCCCGGACGGAACGGCTCCTTAAACCCAGCGCGATCCGGTTCGGCGCCCTGGGGGCTTTGGCGGACTGGCGGGATAAGGTCAAGACCTTCGAGAAAAGCGATGGTAAGGTACGCCCGGACCGGCGCTATATCCTGGGGGTGGACGGGGGGTCCACCACCACCAAGGCGTGCCTCGTGGACATGGAAACCGATGAGATCGTAGCCAGCCATTACGGCCGTACCCACGGGGATCCGGTAAAGGCCCTCAAGGAGTGCCTGGGGATCATCCAGGAGAAGATCATCGCCGATACGGGGGATAAAAAGGTCGATATACGCCTCGTTGCCACCACCGGTTCCTCCCGGGAGATCCTGGGGGTGTTTCTGGAAACGGCCGGGGTTTATAACGAGATCATCGCCCACTCCGTGGGGACCACCTATTTTGACCCGGAGGTGGAGACCATCTTCGAGATCGGGGGCCAGGATGCCAAATACGTACTCCTTAAGAATTCGGTGCCCATCGACTATGCCATGAACGAGGCCTGTTCCGCGGGAACCGGCTCCTTCCTGGAGGAATCCGCTTCGGGGGATCTTTCCATTCACAGCGCTAAGGATATCGGTCCCATCGCCCTCAAGGCGGATGCCCCCTGTAAATTCGGGGAACACTGCTCCGCCTTTATCAATTCGGACATCCGCAAGGCGGTTCAGCAGGGGGCCTCCCGGGAGAACATCACCGCGGGAATCGCCTGTTCCATTGTGGCCAACTACCTGAATCGGGTGGTAGGGAACCGTACTATCGGGGGGAAAATCTTCCTCCAGGGGGGGGTAGCCAAAAACGTGGCGGTTCCTCTGGCCTTTGCTATGATGCTGGACAAGGAGATCCTGGTCCCCCCTTCGCCGGAACTGATGGGTTGCTTTGGGGTGGCCCTCCTGGCCAGGCGTAAGAACGCCGAGGGCCTCCTCGGGGAACAGATCGTGGAAATCGACGACCTTATTGGCCGGGAAATCGGCTACGAGCGGGTCTTTACCTGCCATTCCTGTGATAACCGCTGCCCCATCCAGGTACTTATTGTCAATGGCCACAAGTATATGTTCGGGGGGCGGTGCAACAAGTACACCAATATGCGGAAATCCATCGCGGATGTGCCGGTCTTTGACTATGTAGAAAAGCGCCAGCGTATGTTGTTCGAGGAATACGCCGCCCCTACGGCGGAGCCGCAGGGGCAGTTAGCAGTTGAAAGGGAGAAGGGAGAACTTAAAGAAGGAAACAATTCTTCCACTCCTCCCTTCACCAAGCGAAGCCTGGTGATCGGTATTCCCCGGGCCTTTTCGGTTCATACCCTCTATCCTCTGTACTCCTGGTTCTTCTATGAACTGGGAATACGGACCTTCCTCTCCACCGAGGTGGCCCACGGAGGGGTTGCCCGGGCGGAGTCTACCTACTGCTTCCCTGCGGAAATCGCCCACGGTGCGGTCCAGGACTGTCTGGACAAGGGGGCGGACTACATATTCCTCCCCCATTTCCGGGATATGCCCAGTTACGAGGAGGAGGTCCACGCCAATTTCTGTCCCATCACCCAGAGCCTCCCTTACTATATCGAGAAGGCCTTCCCCGATGTGGATAAAAACCGTTTCCTTCCCCTGGTGGTGAGCTTTAAGTTTGGGGAGGGTAAGGCCCTGGAACTCTTTACGGAGATGACGGGGAGGCTGGGTATTGGGGAGGCGGAGACCAGGGCCGCCTTTACCAAGGCCCTGGCCAAACAAAAGGCGTATTTTGCCGCGATAAAAAAGCTGGGCGAGGAGGCCCTGGAGGATGCCCATAAAGCGGATCGGCCGGTGATCGCCATCCTGGGCAGGCCCTACAACGCCTTTACGGCGGAGGCCAATATGGGGATCCCCCGGAAATTCACTACCCGGGGATATTCCATCATACCCTTCGATATTCTTCCCTTTGAGGAACAGAAGATCTTCCCCAATATGTACTGGTACTACGGCCAGCAGGATGTGAAATCGGCGAATCTTCTCAAAAACGAGGACAATATCTATGTGACCTATATCACCAACTTCTCCTGCGCCCCGGATTCTTTTATCCTCCATTATCTCAAGTGGGAGATGGGACAAAAACCCTTCCTGGTGCTGGAATTGGACTCCCATTCGGCGGATGCCGGGGTGGACACCCGGGTGGAGGCATTCCTGGATATCATCGACGGCTACCGGTCCAAGAAGACCGAACTTGAGGGGGATCGGTACGACAATGGGTGGCGTTTTGTCTACGACCCTTCCGCCAACGGCGGCGAGGATCTCAGGATAGAAAACGATCGGACCGGGGAAAAGGTGCCCATCCGGGGCAATAAACGGGTCAAGGTACTCCTGTCCAATATGGGGGCTATTTCTACCGAATACATGGGCGCCGCGGTACGGAGTTTAGGGATCAACGCCGAGGCCCTGCCGGTGGCCACCGCCAAAACCGTACAAATTGCCCGGGCCCATGCCTCGGGAAAGGAATGTGTCCCGAGCCACCTCGTCCTGGGGAGTGCCCTTCAGTTCATTAACAGCGAAAAATACCGCAAGGACGAGCTTTATCTGCTTTTTGTGCCGATCACCACCGGGCCCTGCCGGACCGGACAATATTATGTGTATTACGAAAACCTCTTTAAGGATCTGCGCCTGGAAAACGTGGTGGTTTTTATCCTTTCCGCGGATAATTCCTATACCGAATTGGGTCCGAATTTTGCCAAAGAAATGTGGAAGGGCCTGGTGCTTTCCGACTACCTCAAGGATATCCAGACTTCCCTCAAGGCCCTGGCCGCGGATCCGGAACAGGCCCAGGCGGATTATGAGAAGTCCTGGCGCAGGGTTATGGACGCGGTGGAGTATGAACCCAAGCGGATCTGGAAGGAACTGCGTCAGGTGGCGGAGGATGTACGGAAGATCCCCCTCAAGCGGCGGCTCATTGACTGTCCCAAGGTCCTTATCGTGGGGGAGATTTATGTGCGCCGGGACGATTTCGCCGTGGGGGAACTCACGGACTTGATGAGTGAACGGGGGATCGTGGTTAAGGTGGCGGGGATATCCGAATGGATCCATTATTTGGACTTTGTCCGGGAATATGCCTTAAAGAAACTCATCAAATTGAGAAAACCCGGGACCAGGGTTCTCTCCAAACCCTGGCGGGATCTTAAGAAACTGGAAATAGAGGAGTGGTGGAAACATTCCGTGGAAAAGCGGGTCCTCTCCATCCTGGAACCCACGGGACTCATCCCCAAAACTCCCCACGACATGCACGAGATCATGGAGAATACCCAAAAGCACTTTGTCAACCTGGAACTCAATTCGGAGATCGCCGTGTCCAGCGGGGTAGCCGCTACCGCTATGGAACAGGGCTATTCGGGGATTGTGAACATTTCCCCCTTCGCCTGCCTCATCGGCCGGGTCATTGAGGGGCTTTTTACTCCCTGGGCCCGGGAACGGAACTATCCGACCCTTTCGGTAGAGGTGGATGGAAACCTGCTCCCTCCAAATATCGTAAACAAACTCAACATTTTTATGGTCAATGTCCTCCGGTTTAAGGGTAATACGGATCTTTCCGGCCTCATTGATCCGGCGGGCGGCCTGAGCTTTCGTAAAGCTCCTCCCCGGTTTGATAAAGAGGTTTCGGGGAACCGTAGCGCTGCCGTCGGCCTTGGGGGAAAGGCCCGAGACGGCGGAGAGCGGGAACCAGCCCGCCAGGAACTGGCGCGCCTTGCCGTTGGGGAAGGGGACCCCTGCGCGGGGTGTAACGGTTGTAATTAATTACCATGAAGATAAACCCTAAGCTGAAGTGGGCCCTGGTCCTTTCCGGAGGGGGAGCGAGAGGGTTCGCCCATATCGGTATCCTTAACGCCTTTGCCGCCCTGGGTTTTCCGCCCCCTTCTTTGGTGGTGGGGACTTCCATGGGGGCCATTGTGGGCGGACTTTATGCCTGTGGTATGGAGGGCGCCGACCTTACCCGGTTTGCCTTGGAGGAATTTAACCTGCGAAAACATCTGGACGGGTTTGCCCATAGATTTGACGGCCCCCTGGGTAAGGTGGTTCAGACCGGTCAAATCCTGGGAAACCTCGCCACCCGGCCGGGGATGGATTCGGGGCAGCGGATCCTGGAACTCCTGGAGGCTCTTTCCGGAGGAAAGACCTTTGAGGAAACCCGGATCCCCTTCCGCTGCAACGCCGTGGACATCACCGGGGGCAGGGAAGTGGTGTTTTCTTCCGGTTCCGTGGCCCGGGCAATCCGGGCGTCCATATCCTTTCCCCTTTTTTTTGAGCCCCTCCAGGAGGGGGAAAAGTATCTCGTGGACGGAGGCCTGGCCAATAATATGCCGGTTTACCTGGCCCGGCAAGCGGGGTATAAAAGGATCCTGGCGGTGGATGTGGGGGATTTCAAATTCCGTTCCGTCCAGAGCTTGCGGACCGGAGCGGAGGTCCTCTTCCGGGTTTTTGATGTGACCTTTCATATTCTTAAACAAAAAGAAAAAAAGGCGTCCCTGACCGTCCATGTCGGCGGGCCGGCGACCCCCTTTTCTTTTTCCCGGGCTGCGTCCATTATTCAACTTGGGGAACGGATTGTCCGGGAGCAGGAAAGGGCCATCCGGGCCTTTTTCAGCGTTGGCCCGGAGGCGTTTTTTATCCGGCGGCGATACCGGGATTGCGGCGGCTAGCAGCGCGTTACCCGGAAACGCGGTGAGTTTTGGAGCATAGCAATGCAAAGATTGAGCAAAAACATCGAGGCCCTGGTCGCTTCCTATGGCCGCTACGGCCTCGTGAACCAGACCGGCGGTTCAAACCTTCCCAGCCGGGATAGTATCGAAGATATACTCCACGGCCTGGACGAACTCATCTTTCCCGGATTCCGGGAAAACGAGGGGTTGGATCATGACAACCTGCAATTCATCACCGCCGAGCGGGTTCACCACATTGCCCGGGAGTTGATCCGGGAGGTGGAAAAAAGCCTGGTTTTTTCCAATCGGAACACCGACGTTTTCCGCGGCGAAAAAAATGCCTGCGGGAGCGAAGGCTGCCACGCGGCGGCGGAACTTATCGTCAATGATTTTTTTGACGAACTGCCCCAGATCCGGCGGGCCCTGGCCCTGGATATGGAGGCCGCCTTTAAGGGGGACCCCGCGGCAAAAAGCACCGAAGAGGTTATCGTGTCCTATCCGGGGTTCGAGGCCATCATGGTGCACCGGCTGGCCCACTTTTTTTGGGTCCGGGAGGTACCCCTGATCCCCCGGATCATGAGCGAACTGGTCCACGGCAGCACCGGCATCGACATCCACCCGGGGGCGCAGATCGGGGAATCCTTTTTTATCGACCACGGTACCGGGGTGGTCATCGGGGAAACCACGGTCATCGGAAAAAATGTCAAACTCTATCAGGGGGTAACCCTCGGAGCCCTTTCGGTAAAGAAAGAAGAAGCCGACAAAAAACGCCACCCCACCATCGAAGACGACGTCACCATCTATTC
>JAITEG010000251.1 GCA_031282145.1 Spirochaetaceae bacterium
AGAAGCTAATTTCTCCTGCTCTGGGCTTCGGCGGCCTGTAACCGTAATTTATCCAGTACCATCCTTGCCTGGTCCCGGATGAGCCGGTTGTAATGACTTGAAGCAGCAATCCGGCTGACGGTAGTGATGGCGGTATTATTAATCACGCCGCCATTTTTATCGGCCAGGATTTCAAAGGCCTCCAGGGCGGAAAGCGCCAATTGTTCATCACCCCTGCCGGATTCAAAACGGTTAACCACCCACGCGATGGCGTTTGCGGTTTCGCCGTTTTCATTAAGGCCGATTTTTGCCAGGGATTTAAACGCCTCGGTCAGTACCATAGGCTCCGGTTCGGAAATCACCAGCCGGATAATGATGTTTTTTGCTTCCGGGGTACCAAGATTCCCAAGATCCGTAGCCGCCCGTTTCCGTATATCGGGGAAATTATTTATCACCCTCCCATTTTCCCGGGTTTTATTCATGAGCCCTTCCAGAGAAAGATATTCCAAAGCGCCCAGTACTTCTTCACTGGTATTACCCCGGCTAATGGCGTCTTCGATATAATCCAGAGCTATCAATTTTTCTTCCCGTCCCCCGTTTCGGCTTTGATCCCGGATGATCATGTTTTCTATTGATTGCTGTAAATATGACTCTTCCACCGACATTTCTTCACCGGCGGCAGACCGTTGCGCCCATACCATAGTTGTGGTCATAAAAAGCACGGATATAACCACCAAGAAATTTTTACGAATACCCATTAATATTCCTCCATAAATATAATTTTACTTTATTGTTCCTCAGGATGCCCATTTTTTAATACCTAATCTTGATAAATTACCGGTTAAATTCGAATAAAAACACCCAAGAGCTTGATCCAAAATCCGGTTAGTTTTAGTTCAGCCTCCCTTAATTAATAATTTTCCATCCATCCCCAAAATCTTCCAGATCATAAAGGCGCAGCCGTTGCCCCTGAGCGGTCACCATAAAGGCCTTTACCCGATTTTGGCTAACAAATTCTATATCATCCACCCGGCTGTTAGCCCGGGAAGGAACCACCACATGGGTAAAATAATCTTTACCATCGGATAATACGGTATTTTTTGATTTCAAAAAAGAGGATTCCGAGACCCGCTGTAAGAATTCCGGGGAATTTATTTCCTCAAAATACGCTTCTCCCAGATAAGAAACCCAGACATTATAATTCCGGGAACGGATGATCTGATTTAGTTCTTTAATCAGCTGTTGAACATCTTTTTTAGCGGTATTGTATACCTCCGGGGTAATTGTATCAGGATCAAAGTGCTCTTCTTCGATTAGTTCCTGAACTGTTTCCAGGGGATTAAGAATAACCTCTTCAATGAGTATCGGGGATACTTCCGGTACCGGGAACTCCGTTTCCACCGGCTCACCATCGGTTTTACAGGAACCGTATACCAATATGGCCGACATCAAAACCAAAACAAGTTTGTTCATACCGCCCTACTCTCTGATATGGGCCGCCTGTCAACAGGTGCCCATCCTATAAAATAGACCCAGTTAAAAACCAACCGGGTTTGAATTCATGAGAATCTCTAACACCCAGGTTTTTAGATTTTTTTATTATATTCCACCTTTAAATAAAAAACTAGACTCCAGTAGTTTATGTGGGCACCCCGGTCTTGACCGAATCACCGCTCTTGGTTATGGTAGCTTATGCTTACGGCGGCTTTTCCGGGGTCCTTTGATCCCCCTACCTTAGGACACCTCAATATTATTGAACGGGCGGCCCGCATATTTGATGAACTCTTGGTGGTAGTGGCTGAAAACCGGCAAAAAAAGTACCTTTTTTCCGCGGAAGAACGGGTCGCTATGGTACGTTCCCTGGTGGAGCCGTGGAAAAATGTATCGGTGGCCCTCTGCGATTCTCTAATTGTAGATTTTATCCAAAAAAGGAACATCCGGCTACTGCTCCGGGGAGTCAGGGATGTGGGGGATTTTTCTTATGAATTTGAGCTTTCCATGATGAACAAGGCCCTGGCTTCCGCCATAGAAACCATATTTATGACTACCGACCCTGAGTATTTTGTACTCCGCTCCTCGGCAATAAAAGAATTGGCTTCTTTCCATGGGGATGTTTCCGCCATGGTCCCCCCCCTAGTGGCAAAGGCCTTGCAGGATAAATATAAGTGAGGGGTGCCTCGTCAAACCCAACCGGGTTTTGGGAAAGGTCCGAATTTTGAAACCGGTTTATGGTAAATCTCTGTACGGGGAAGTTGACACTTATTATCGTTTTTGTTAGACTTAAACCCAGAAATTATGGGAAAATTTATGAGGAGAGGTTACCAATATGGCTGTACCCAGATTTAAAACGTCAAAGGCTCGGACTCGTCGCCGGCAATCCATTAACATGAAGCTTACTGCCCCCGCATTTATAACATGTGGTACCTGTGGTAATCAGATTTTGTCTCACCGGGTATGCCCAAAATGTGGTTTTTACCGGGGAAAACAGGTAATTGTCCCTGAATCAAAGGTATAACACGCCTTTTCAAAGACCGCCGGTTTTGAAAAGGCTTTGGTAAAATCGCCTTGAGAATGGATCTGTCCATAACGGGACGCCTCATTATGGACAGAGGGGTGATTTTAAAATCCAATGGTCAGCGAGGACCATGAAAATCAAGAGGAGTTTAAATTTTATGGATGATTTATTTGAATCGATGAAGAAACTCATCGCCGAAAAACTGGAAATTGATCCGGGGAAGATAACCCTGGAAGCGTCGTTCCGCCAGGATCTGGGCGCGGACAGCCTCGATACCTACGAGTTGGTCTATGCGATTGAAGAAGAAATGGGAATTTCTATCCCCGATGAAAAGGCCAATGAATTTGAAACGGTTCGGGATGCATACGAATATATAAAATCCCAACAGAAATAGACCATGACGGATCGCGGCAATTCTTTCCATTGCTCTTTTCAAGCGGTCCGTTCCCTTCCGGAAATAACTCCGGAAAGAAAAAAAGCGCTCACGGCATTCCAGAAGGCCGCTCGAATTAGGTTCAAAAGCCTCAAGCTTTTGAACCTTTCTTTCGTTCATCGATCCGTGATTAACGAATCCGGCCATAAAAATAACAATGAGCGGCTTGAATTTTTGGGGGATGCTGTCCTGGGAGCAGTAACCGCCACGTTACTGTATGAAAAACTGACTGAAAAAAAGGAAGGGGAACTGGCGAAGATCAAAGCGGTCGTGGTTTCTGAGGATGTCCTGGCCGGAATCGCCCGAGAACTGCAAATCGACACCCTGCTTATCTTAGGACGGGGGGAGGAGCTTTCTGGAGGGAGAGCCAAAAAAGCCATCCTGGCCGATGCCATGGAGGCCCTTATTGGGGCCCTGTACCTTGATTCCGGTTATAATGTGGCCTTTAATTTTTTACATCATCGTATAGAACCGGAGATAGTCAAAGTCATAGATAATCGCCATACTCAGGATTATAAATCTCTTTTACAGGAATTAAGCCAGCGTTTGTATAAGACCTATCCGATTTATCATCTGGTAAAACGGAGCGGTCCGGAACATGCCCGGTTCTTCTGGACGGAAGTTATGGTTAATGAAAAGTCTTACGGTCCGGGGATGGGAAAAACTAAAAAAAATGCCGAACGGGAAGCGGCAAAAATGGCGTATGAATACCTTAGTGGAATAAATATGCAAGGTGGTGTGTGACGGAACCTATTATTTTAGCATCAGGATCATTACGAAGACAAGAGTATTTTCGTCTATTGGGCTTACCCTTCAATATTATGCCGCCCCAGATCGATGAACAGGTAGATGGAACCTTAGGCCCCCGGGAATGTGCGGAAGATTTTGCGATTCGGAAGGTTAATAAAATAATCAGCCTGCTTCAAAATCGCCTTCCTCTCTGGATCTGCGGAGCGGATACCGTCATTTCGGCGGATGAAGCTATTTTCGGCAAACCACGGGATCGGGATGACGCCCAAAGGATGCTGGTAAAGCTCCGGGGGAGAAGCCATGAGGTGATAACCGCGGTGGCCTTATTTAATGGTAAAGAAAAAACCATCGACTGCCGTTCGGTAAAAAGCGTGGTCACCTTTATGTCCCTTTCGGAAGATGAAATAGAATGGTACCTCAATACCGGTGAATGGCAGGGATCTGCCGGGGCCTATAAGATCCAGGGGATGGCCGGCTGCTTTGTATCCGGAATCAAGGGGTCCTATAGCGCTATTGTGGGCTTGCCAATGCATGAATTTTATGTCATGCTCAAGGAGAATGGTTATCCCTACGGGGACTAATCTATACAAGGCAAAAGTTTTTTTTGCTTATTTTCCGCCGTTTTACCAACGGTGAGATAGAGGGAAGGCGCTGTCATACCCAAAAACGGACGGTATCGTAACGGGATTTTCCGGAACGGTTTCAAATCCGGTGAAATTGGGATTAGGGGCGGCCAGGGAGGTTATTTTGGCTGTAGTTACGATGAAAAGTCTGCTTGAATCGGGAGTACATTTCGGTCATCAGGTTAAACGCTGGGATCCGCGGATGGAAAAGTATATCTTCGCGGAACGGAACGGGATCCATATTATCGATCTGCAAAAGACTATCCAGGCGATCAAAGATGCCTATGAAGCGATCCGCAAAACCGTTTCGTCAGGCAAAACCGTTTTGTTTGTGGGGACCAAAAAGCAGGCCCAGCAGGCAATTCAGAAAGAAGCCGAACGGTGCGGTATGTTTTATGTGAACAATCGTTGGCTTGGGGGTATGCTGACCAATTTCGTGACGATTAAAAAATCTCTGCTTCGTCTTAAAAAATTGGAAAAGATGGAAGTAGACGGGACCTTTGAAAATCTAACGAAAAAAGAAATCGCCGCCTTGGGTAAGGAGCGGGCCAAACTCCAGAAAAACCTGGGGGGTATAAAAGAAATGAAGGATCCGCCGGGGATTCTTTTTATTATTGATACCCGTAAGGAGGCTATCGCGGTGGCTGAAGCCCAACGGATGGGTATACCCATTGTTGCCGTGGTAGATACTAATTGTAACCCTGAAGGGATCGATTACCCGATACCTGGTAACGATGATGCTATTAGGGCAATCACCCTTTTCACTCAGATAATTGCCAACGCGGTAGTGGAAGCGGATAATGAAGCGGGGCTCAAGATCATCGAAACCTTGGGGGATGAAGATGAAGATATGGAAAATATCATCACCGATGCATCCCTTAAAGAGGAAGATCAAGAGGTGGATATTGAATCCTATACGTCCAAAGAGGAATCCCCGGAGCTTGATGTTGCCGTGAAGGTCGATGAGGAAGATGAGCTTCCGGTAGATGTAGACAAGGTATATGACGAGGAATAACGCTATAACCAATCCGCGAAAAATTGAAGGAGTTGCATAAAATGGAAATAAGCGCGGCTGATGTGAAAAAGCTTCGGGAAAAGACCGGGGCGGGAATGATGGAATGTAAAAACGCTTTGGCAAGTACCCAGGGTGATTTTGCAAAAGCGGAAAAATTATTAAAAGAAAAGGGGCTTGCTGCGGTTGAAAAGCGGGCGGGCCGAGCAACTAATGAGGGCAAAATCTTTGTCAAAATAAAGGACAAGACGGCAGTTCTGGTGGAATTGGCCTCGGAAACGGATTTTGTTGCCCGGAATCCCGAATTTATCATCCTGGGCGGAGCCATTACCGACCGGATTTTTGAGAAGGGGTATACCGAACCCAACGATGAACTTAATGGGATGGTGAGCGAGCTGGCCACGAAGATCCGGGAAAACATGAGCCTTAAACGGATAGGGGTGGTAAAAGCCGGCGCTAACGAATACCTGACCCAATACATCCATGGGGATGGGGCCATCGGGGTGGTAGTAAAAATGGGTACCGACAAGGGGGAAATATATGAAAAGGAAGAAGCGAAAAATTTTGCCTTTAGTTTAGCCCTCCATATAGCGGCCTTTAATCCTCTGGCATTGGATAAAAGCAAAATTGATCCGGCTTTTCTTAAGGAGCAGGAAGATATTTTCCGCAAACAGTTGGAAGGGGATGAAAAACTTACGGGAAAACCACCACAGGTTCTGGATAATATCCTGAAAGGCAAGGTAAATAAATACCTTGCGGATATCTGTCTTCTGGATCAGGGGTATGTGAAGGATGAAAAAATAACCGTGGCCCAGGCCTTGGCGGATTGCGGCAAACAGTTGGGGGCAAAACTTACCGTTAATGACTATGTGTATTTTAAAGTAGGCCAGTAACCCTAAACCCCTGGTAAACGGGTACCAGGGGTAGAGAAGCACTCAACAGAAGGAGTGGAGAGCTATGCATACCGTTATTTCATCATCCGAAGATCGGATGAAAAAAACTATTTCCAGTCTGAAAGATGGATTTGCGTCCCTCAGAACGGGCCGGGCTTCGGCGGCGCTCTTTGATAAAATCAAAGTGGATTATTACGGTGACAAATCCCCCTTAAATCAGGTAGCCACTATTTCCATCCCCGAAGCCAGACTTATCGTGATTCAGCCCTGGGACAAAGGGTTAATCGGAGAAATTGAAAAGACAATCCGTTCATCGGAACTTTCCCTTAACCCCTCAAATGACGGAAAGGTTATCAGAATTTCCATCCCTCCCCTGACGGAGGAACGCCGGAAAGAACTGGTAAAACACGCCAAAAATCAGGCCGAACAGAGCCGGGTAGCGGTACGGAATATACGCCGGGACGGCAACGATGAGCTTAAAAAACTGCTTAAAGAAGGGGAACTCACCGAAGATGAGGAAAGCCGCGCCTCGGAAGAACTGCAAAAGGTAACCGATAATTATATCGTAAAAATCAATCAAGTTTTAGAAGAAAAAGAAAAAGAAATAATGGAAGTGTAATGCCCTCTGATGTGGATTATGATAATGTTCATCGGCCTTCTCATATCGGTATCATTATGGATGGAAATGGCCGTTGGGCGCGGCAAAGGAATATGATCCGTACCCAGGGGCATTTGGAGGGACTTAAAACCGCAAAAAAAATGGTAAAAGCCGCCAGCGATATGGGCATCGCCTATCTTACCCTTTATGTGTTTTCTACGGAAAATTGGAAACGTACCGCCGATGAGGTAGGTTTTATCATGGGATTGGTCAAAACACATCTTCGGGGGGAATTGGATTTTTACCGGGAAAATCATATCCGGATCCGTCACACGGGAGATCCCGAAGGACTACCCCTGGAAATCGTCCGGGAGATAGTGAAAGTCTGTGAGGATACCCGGAATTTTCAGGGACTTTCGGTGGTATTGGCCCTTAATTATGGGGGGCGGGATGAAATAGTCCGGGCGGTACGGCGGTTGACGGCAAACAGTGGAGGGGAGATCACCGAAGAAACTATCCGCCAGCATCTGGACAATCCTGATATTCCCGATCCGGATCTGATCATCAGAACCGGCGGTGAATTGCGGACCAGTAATTTCCTGCTTTGGGAATCGGCCTATGCGGAATATGTTATTTCCCCCAAATTATGGCCCGATTGGACCGAGGATGATTTTAAAGCGGCGATTCATGATTATCAGAGGCGGGAACGTAAATTCGGCGGTATACCGGTATGAAAAAATTAACCGAGCGGCTTTTGATTTTTTTTATCGGATTACCCCTCCTGATCGCGGTGGTACTTTTCCTGCCTTATAAAAACCATGTGGTCTTGAACATTATGGTGGTTCTGGTTACCGCCCTGGGAAGCGCCGAATTTGCGGGGATGCTGAAAAAGAAAGACTTTCCCATTAACCAGTTGGAAGCGGGGATCCTCGGCGCCCTGATTCCCCTGGGAATGACCATAGCGGTTAGTTTTGAGATCGGTCTCCCGGTAGTCCCGGCTTCGGTGATTTTGGCTGTTTCCTGGCCTTTGGTGTCCCGGGTTTTTTCCGCTTCCGCTAAATTGCCGGATGTCCTGCTTTTTGCCACGGCGATTTTTTCGGTGATCATCTACCCGGGGTTTTTTATGTTATGGATTATCAGAATGGCCTTGCTTTCCCGGGCGGCTTCGGTGATCCTTGTTTTTTTACTTATGGTTATCGCCGATGATTCCGCGGCCTGGGCGGCGGGAATGCTCTTTGGCAGGAAAAACCGCAACATCATACCCGCGAGTCCCAATAAAAGCATCGCCGGTTTTATTGGAGGTCTTACCGCTTCCGTCCTTATCGGATTAGGGGCGGCCCTGCTGATGCCGCAAGTCTTTGCCGCCCAACATATTCCAGCCATACCCTCCGGGTTGATTTTAGGATTCCTCTCAGGGATAGCCGCCGATCTGGGGGATCTGGCGGAATCGGCGCTAAAAAGAAGTTCCCATGTGAAGGATTCCGGAACCCTTATCCCCGGCAGAGGCGGTGTCTTGGATTCGATTGATTCCATAGCCATGGCGGCGCCGGTATATTATTGGTTATATCGGGTGTTATTTTGATCGGCCGGTGTTAAGGAAGCCCATGAAAAAACGGATAGCGGTTCTTGGTGCCACCGGTTCCATTGGTAAAAGTACCATAGATATACTCAGGCAGGGAAGGGATGATTTTGAGGTGGTCCTGCTTTCCGCTCATGAAAACATCCGGGGACTCCTTGCGCTTTTACGGGAATTTCCCACCGCCCGGCTGGCCCTATCCGGTTCCGTTCCTCCGGAAGGAACAGTCCGGACCGAAGTGGCTTATTATGGCGCCCGGGCTTTGCTCACGGCCATAGCCGAGTCCGGGGCGGAGGTGGTGGTTAACGGCATCGCCGGGGCGGCCGGACTGCCCCCTTCCCTTGCGGCATTGGAAGCAGGGGCGGATCTGGCCCTGGCCAATAAGGAAACGATCGTCATGGCCGCTCCCCTGGTGTTTTCCCTGGCGGAACGGAAAAAAAAAAGGATCCTGCCGGTGGATTCGGAGCATTCAGCGGTATTTAAGCTCATGGAAGCTCATGGAAAAGCAGGGCTGGATAGGATCCTCTTAACCGCCTCAGGCGGGCCCTTTCGTACCTTTCCGGTGGAACAGCTTCAAACAATAACCCCCCAGGAAGCCTTGGCCCATCCCACCTGGAATATGGGGCCCAAAATAACCGTGGATTCGGCGACCCTGGCCAATAAAGGGCTGGAAGTCATTGAGGCTGCGGGCCTTTTTGGGCTGAAACCCGAACAGATATCCGTGGTGATCCACCCTCAAAGTGTTGTCCATTCCATGGTGGTCCTCCGGGACGGAGGGGTATATGCCCAAATGTCAAAACCAGATATGCGGCTTCCCATTCACAGCGCCCTCTATTGGCCCGAATGCAGGCCCTGTTCCTTCGGTGCCTTATCATTTGATGGTTTAACTCTGGAATTTGACAAACCGGACTATGAAAAATTTCCCCTGCTTCCCCTGGCGTATGATGCGGTCCGGGCGGGAGGGCTCTATCCCGCGGTGTATAATGCGGCCAATGAAGCGGCGGTAGCGGCATTTTTATTAAAAAAGATCGGTTTTCTTGATATATCCGCCGTAGTTGAGTATGTTTTTAAAGAGGACTGGAAAAATCCGGTTTCTTCCGGCACCCTTCCGGATCTGGAAACCATTCTTGAAGCGGATAAACAAGCCCGGGAACGGGCCCTTAACTACATTAACGGTATGATGGAGAAAAAATGATGCTCATAAAAATACTATTAGGTTTAATTGGGTTGGGGGTAGTGGTTTTTGTCCATGAATTGGGGCATTTTATCGCCGCCCGGTTAGTGGGTATTGATGTGGAAGCCTTTTCTATTGGGTGGGGTAAACCGATCTTAAAAAAGAAAATAGGCCGGGTGGAATACCGGATCGGCATGTTCCCTATCGGGGGTTATTGTAAAATGCGGGGGGAAAACGAATTCCAGGAGGCCTTTGACCATAAAAAAGAGGATATTCCCCCGGTAGCGGGAACCTTTTACGGTGCAAACCCCTGGAGACGGATTTTGGTTTCCTTTGCGGGTCCTTTTTTTAACCTTATCTTCGCGGTTATCGTATTTTCCTGTATTTGGGGTATCGGTTTTGAGGTTTACACCATGGATAACCGGATCGTTCTGGCATCGGATATTGATCAGGGGTGGTACCCCGCCAATGATGCGGGACTTAAAACCGGAGACCGGATCATCGAAATAGACCGCCGACCCATCGTCAACTACCATGATATCCAGGAAATGATAGCTACTAACCCGGAAAAAAACCTCCCCCTTACGGTGGAGCGGGAGGGAAAAAATCTGGAGCTTGTCATACGGCCGAACCTGGAAAAAAGTTCCGGTGCCGGTAAAATCGGGGTGTATTATTGGGCTGATCCGGTGATAAGCGCCGTGTCTGAGGGAAGCGCCGCGGCCGTAGCGGGACTCAGAAGCGGGGACCGGATCCTCCGGGTTAATGGGGAGGAACTTCCCTACACCGTTGCCATGGTACGGATCCTCTCGGAACAAGTTCCGGTACTATCCCTGGAATATGAACGGGACGGTGAGATTAAAAATACCAACCTGGTTCTTTCCTACACCAGGGAGGGTAATGCCGATATCGGTATTACCTATGAAGCAGTCCGGTATCATACCCCCTCATATTCCCCTTGGGGGGCGGTACTCAAGGGGGCTGAAGAAACCGGGAAAACCCTGGTTGTTTCCGTGAGGAGTTTTGGGCTCCTTTTCCGGGGTATTGATCTGACCCAGGCGGTCTCCGGGCCGGTACGGATTACCTACATGGTGGGGGATATTGCCGCCGAAGGTTTTGGTCAAAGTATCGGTACCGGGATATCTTCCATGGTTAATTTCCTCGCCCTGATTTCCATAGCTCTGGGTATCATGAATCTCCTCCCTCTTCCGGTACTTGACGGAGGGATGATAGTTTTATTCATAATAGAGGCAATAAAAGGACGTCCGCTGCACCCTAAGGCGGTCTATGCGTTTCAGACGGTCGGGATAGTCCTTATTTTCGGTCTCATGATTTTTGCGGTTTTTGGGGACATCCTGTTTTTGGTTCAACGTTAGGGATCTGTCCGGCGGCAAATGGGTAAACCCCTAAACCTGTTTTGTAGGAGTCTTAGATGAAACATACCATTCCTTGTTTTTGTGATAATACCTTTTCTGTGGAAGTTCCCGATGAAATTGATCTGGATGTCGAGGAGGAATATATCAATAAGATCATGGACGGTTCTTTTATGAATTTTTTCTGTACCACCTGTGGAAAAAAACATAAACCCGAATTTCCCATCACTGTCCTCTGGCCCAGCAGAAACTTACGGCTGGAGGTAATTCCGGAATTGGATCGGGGGGAATTTTATCGCAGGAAAAAGGGTCAGGAACTAAAAGAAACCGTTATCGGCTATCCTGAACTTTCGGATCGGATCGCGGTTTACCGGGACAGATTGGAACCGGCGGTTATTGAGGCGTTAAAGTATTACCTGCTTCTAAGGGCCGAAGAAACCAATCCTGACGCGGAGATCAGCATCTGGTACCAGCATAAAGAACCGGAGGCCCTTGAATTCCATATCCACGGATTAAAGACGGATGAAATCGCGGTTACCCATCTTCCCCTGGACCTTTATGAAAAAACAAACCGGGATTATAAAACAAACCCCCGGGGAGAACTTTTTTCTTCCCTTCGCTGGCGTACCTATCTTTCGGTACAGAACATGATGCGTCCTGAGGAATTAAAATGATCCCCCGATCCGGGCCTGTACCGGAGAAAACCGTATCTATCCCCCTGCCGGTACGGTGCCTATGGATATGGATGGTTTTTTCCTTTTTTGGGACCCTCCCGGTTACGGCCGAATCCCTGGGAATTTCTTCTAAAAAAGTACCGGTGGTGTTACCCGTAAACGGACATAGGGGGGCGGTTAACGTCCTCCTCTGGGATCATCAGGAACGCATTTTAAGCGCCGGGGCAGACGGCTTTTTAGGGGTTTGGGACATCTCCGCTAACGCCGCGGTTGAACGTTTTCAATTATCCCCTTTTCCCATAATTTCCATGGTTTTACGACCGGATAAACCGGAAATCGCCCTGATTGAAGGGGATGAGTCCGGGCTTTATCGTATTTCCGCCTGGAATTATGAAACTAAAAAGAAACTTTTTATCCGTTATTTTAATGAGCCCCTGTCCTATATTAATTATTCCGGAGGGGGTAATTTTCTTATCGTGGCGGGAAGAAGCAGAACCGGCGTTTTTTTTATTAGCCCGGAAACCGGGGATGATATTCCCTCTTCGTTAAATATACGGAGAACTATTACCTTCGCCGCTACCGGCAAATCCGAACGGACCATGATCACCTATGTATCTTCGGGGAGCCTCTCCTATTGGGAATTGGATTCGGGGAACGAAATTAGACGTTTATCGGTTCCGTCCGATATCCAGTCTCCGGTTCTGTTAGGGAACAACAATTTTTTTGCCGGTTTTGATTCCGGGGGCCTCGTGATTGTGAATGCCCTTTCCGGGGATATTATTGCCCGGGATCCTTCCCTGTTGCCGGGCATCCTCGTTCCTGAGACTTCCGAAACCTTTGAATTATTGTGTTTTTCTATGAACCGGGTATATTATTTCTCCCTCAACCCCAAAGAAGGGCTCGAAAGGGCCAGGTCCTTAACCGTATCTATTCCCGAAAAGATAACGAGCGTCCTAAGCGCCGGAAAAGTGCCGGTTCTGGGAAGCGCCGACGGAAAGGTCTGGTTCTTTGATTCGCAGGGAAGAATCAAGCTTATGTCCGCCGCAGAGCAACTGACTATCCGGGATGCCGCCGCTTCCGGCGGGGTCTTGGCTTTTATCGGAGAGGCAAACGAACTGGGTTTTCTTCCCCTGGATTATACGGCCATAAAAGACCAGGGGATTATTCAGCTTGAGGGTGCCCAAAATTATACCAATATCATCCCAGAGCCGGAAACACGTCCTCCTAGGCCGGGAAAATTCATATTCTGGCGGTCCGATGGGGATTTTGATTCCCCTATGATAAAAAACGTTCTAGCCTCCGCCATGGACATACCGATTTCGGAGCTTTCCCCAGGGATCGACGGAATAGGGGTTCCACTGGTTTCTTTGACCCAAAGGGAGCCGGTACTTTCGGTTTCCCTGCTGATGGATCAGGTATTGTCCCTGGATACGAGCGGGAATATCACCGTTACGTCCCTCACTACAGGGGATGCTGTTTTTTCATTTTCCTCTCCGGGAGCTCTGGACGCGGTCTTTCTTGACCCGGGGAATATTATCATCAGCCGCAGTACCGGTTCGGGGGGATCCCCCTTTCTCAAGGTGAACCTCTTAAGCGGTGAAACCGTACCCCTGACATATCCGGTTGATATCGGGGTCCGGGTATACCGGGGTTTGACAGGAACCATTTACGGCGGTGTGGCGGCCCTGGTATCAGGGGCCGTAAAAAACGGTATCATCAAATTAGATGTTATGAGGCCGGATCGTTCCATGCTTTTAACGGAATATCAGGGGGAAGATACCGGATTCGCCATGGCCGAATGTAACGGTACCCTGGCAAGCACCCTCGGTGAGGAAGGGGCGGTTATTTACCGAACCGACGGTGTGGTTCCCTTTGAACGGACCACTGGCCTCCCCATAAAACTTATCAGCGGCATAAACTATTTCCTGGCCATAGACCGGGACGGCGGCATTACTTGGTATGATCCGGAGAGCGGGGCGTGGTGCGCCCATCTCAGGATGTATGAAAAAAAGTGGTATTTAGAAAAAGCTGACGGCTCGGTATTATCCGGAACCATTAAAAAGGACTTCTAACTCGGCGGCTTCCGGGCGCTTAACGGATCATTATAAAATTACCGCTCAAAAGAGGCGGGCTGCATTTTTTTCGTAAAAAATAGGCGAGCGGTGAATGACCAGATATCTTTTGGAAAAGATAATTCAGATGAGAACGACTACAGTCTGTCGTCTGTGCAAGTTCATCAAGGGAGACCATATCGTACAGATGTTTTTCCATATAGGCGATTGTTTTTTCAATCTTACTACCACCGGAATGAAGATGCAGCATTGAATTTTTTCCGGAGCAGGGCGCAAGGGCAATTATAGTTCCCACCATCTGACATAAATAATGTATTGCGCCTTGCGCCGAATCACTACGGCTCACAAAGCCATCTTTGGGATTTACAAGATTCTTTATATCGGTGATTATGCTCCAAAGTTTTATCCCGCTAATCATGGGATGGATTTTTATGCACCTTTTCTATGGCTTGGGAAACCGCTTGCTTTACCGAATCGGCATAGGATTTATCTTCCATGGCTTGGGCAGCATAGAGGGTTCCTAAAAGAGAAAAACGGTAAAAAGGTCTCACCGCATTTAACGCCATAGCGGCCATATCGACCACACATTCATTACAAAGGCAGATTGCCCCATCATAGGATTCAAGCTGACGTTCCAATTCTTTGAGAACCACCTTTTCCGATTCATTCACCAATAGTTCAAAATTATAATTATCAATAAATGCCATATTTACTCCTTATTTAAATTATAGCATTAAAAGAGCGGAATATGGACTCCGCTTTCCAATCACTCATCCCGTGCCCAGGATTCAAATCGGGTGTATTTTTTTTTGAAAACGATATTCACCGGCCCCGTTGGTCCATTCCGCTGTTTGGCGATATTTAATTCCATAAGTATCCCATCGGAGGGGACCTCTTCCTTGGCTTTTTTTTCCTTTTCTTCCACCGTATTCAAAAACATAACCAGATCCGCATCCTGTTCAATAGAACCCGATTCCCGAATATCCGAAAGATTAGGCCGTTTACCCTCGGCATCCCGGCGAACCTGAGAGAGAGCTACGATGGGGATATTGAGTTCCCGGGCCAGGCCTTTAAGGGAACGAGAAATTTCCGCTATTTGTTCATGCCGGGGAAGCTGATAATTATCAGAACTTATCAGGGTAAGGTAATCAATAAAGATGATTTCCACTTTTTGTTGGGCCCGGAGCCTCCGGGCCTGGGCCCGGAGATCCAGAAGTTTCATATTGGGCATATCCACAATATAAAAGGGAGCATTATAAATACGATCCGCCGCTTTGTAAATAATATCAAAATCAGAGGGTTTTAAAAGACCTGCCCGAATTTTCGTGGATTCGATCCGGGATTCACTGGAAATAAGCCGCTGTACCAGGGCTAAATCGGACATTTCCAGGGTAAAAAAGGCAATCGGAATGGGCCTTTTTTTGTTATTGATAGACATATTAGCAGCCATGGTTAAGGCCAGGGCGGTTTTTCCCATGGAAGGCCGGGCGCCGATAATGATAAGCTCTGAATTCTGGAAACCGGAGGTCATGGTGTCCAATTTATCCAGCCCTGAAGGAATCCCGGTATAGGCGTCTTTGTTATTAAAGAGGTTATGTATGGTATCTATAGCCTGGGGAATGATCTCTTTGGCGCTTTTAAAAGTAGAAGTCTGCCGGTTATCGGCAAGATCAAACAAACGCTGCTGAGTTTCTTCCAAAATAATTCGGGAATCCAGAGATTCGTCGAAGGATTTGGTGTTTACCTCTGCGGATATTTTGAGCAGAACCCTCCGGACGGAACAATCCTTTACTATCCGGGCATAATAATCCACATTGGCGCTGGAGGGCACCACATTGGTCAGGGACGCCACATAGGCGGCCCCCCCGGAAGTCTCCAATTCCCCTGCCTGCCTGAGTTCCGCGGTGACGGTGATGATATCCGCCTTTCGTCCCTGATTAAAAAGGTTCAAAACCGCTTCGTAAACCCGGCGGTTGGCATTGGAATAAAAATCATCCGGTCTGAGATACTGGATGGCCACGGTAACTGCATCCTCATCCAGAAGCAGGGCGCCTAAAGTAGCCTGCTCCGCTTCCTCATTATGGGGAGGAATTTTATCCTTAAGTACCGCGGCTGCCATAGGGGGCTAAACTTATTCCTGGGAAGCTTCGGCCCTATCGGTATCAGGGGAAAGCCCCGGGGAAGTTTCGGTTGTGCCAACTTCAGGGGTCTCTCTCACAGAAAGCTCCGCCCCGGTATTATGGGGAAGCTCCGGCGGAGTCTCGGGACCGGCTTCCGGAACCGCTGCCTCCGGGGCAATTTGGTCCGTCCCCTCCAGGGCTTCCCGGCGCCTGCGGGGCCGGTTTGGCGGAGGATTTCTTGCTTCTACCTTTATCTCCTGGGCCTGGACGGTAACATTGATTTCCGCGAAGGCATTTTCGTAGAGTTTAACCGTAACCTTATACTTACCAACACTCTTAAAGGTATTTCCCGGAAGCTCCACCCGTTTCCGTTCTACCGGGAATCCCTGTTTTAAAAGCTCATCCGCAATGGTCTGGCTGGTAACGGCGCCGTAAAGTTTTCCATTGGCCCCGGCGGGCATGGATAAAAGCAGGTCCAGCCCTTCCAGTTTTTCTTTTAACCCCAGGGCGTCCTTCCGTTTATCCGCCTTACGGGCCTCAATTTCTTCCCGCCGGGATTCAAACAACTTGATCGTGCTGTCCGTATAGGGAAGGGCAATGCCCCGGGGAAAAAGATAGTTCCTCGCGTAACCTTTTGCTACATCCCTCACGTCTCCTTCTTCACCCAGGGGGCTCAGATCCTTATTGAGAATTACCTTCATAACACAAGCTCCTTTGAAATAAAAGTATAACCTTTTATTTCGTCTTTCGTTTAGTTTCCTATCCTCGGAGTAGAGGATGGACCCTTTGATTTTTGCACCCGAAAGGGCGCCCAATTTTCCGCTATCCCCAGGAATATTAAAATTCCAAAGATAAACGGGCTTATACCAGGATTAAATATTATCAGTAAAAAAACAATATTAACTACCAGCCGTAAGGCCGGGGGAATGGCCCATCGGTTTAAAAAAAACAACACAATCCCCCCGCCCTGCGCCAGATAAAGTACCATACACAGGGTAAGGACATTCCACGCGATAATCTCCAGGGGAACCAGTTTTGTCCACGTTCCCACCAGTACCGCCAAGAGAGAACAGGAAAGCACCCAGATAATCCCCGGCGCTACATGAAAGGCAGATAAATTTCCCTCCGGACGCCTGCGCCGGATAATCCAGACCATTAGCATCGATGCCTGACGACTTAGGAAAAAAAACAAAACACAGGACGCTACCCCGCCGCCGCGGATCAGGATGAATTCCATCGCTTCCAGCACGATCTCCGGGGTGATCTGCTCCAGCAGGGAACGGCGCACCACATCGACTCCCCCGGAAGAGGCATATAAGGAACCAAACACCTCCAACTGGGCTTGCAAAAAAGCGTAAAATCCGGCGTTATGCCGCAGGGCAATGAAAAGGGGCAAAAAGACCAACGCCCCCCCCAGGGAACCCGCCACCATACGATAAGCGGTCCGGATCCGCAAAAACCGGGGACCCGACGAAGGCGGAGCCGTAATCCACCCGAAGACTAATGCCATAGCGGAAAAATAAAAAATATCCGTCCCCCATTCCCCGGAATTATCGCCCATGAAAAGGGCAATTCCCCCGGAAACTATACCGTTTCCTATAACGGCGCAAACTACCGCAAACCACGCCGTCCGCAGATCATAACCAAAGGCCACAACCCCCAGGGGAACCAGGAAAAAAAAACCAAAGATCCCGCTCCGTATACACCCCACACTCACCAATGCACTGATGAGGATGGGAATAAAATCCGGACTGCGACGGGTGGTCATAAACAACGGAGACGCAGTTTAATCGGCAACAAAGGGAAGCAGGGCGATAACCCGGGCCCGTTTAATTGCCAGAGCCAAGGCCCGCTGGTGTTTCGCGCAGGTTCCGGTAATCCGCCGGGGCAATATTTTCCCCCGTTCAGTGATAAACCGGCGAAGCACATCGGCATCCTTATAGTCTATTTTCATCTTTTGGGTACAGAATTTACAGACCTTTTTCTTAAAATAGATTTTTCCCTTGCCGCCCCGGCCGGTTTTGTCTTCCCCATCCCGGCCGTCCATTTGAACATCCATACCCCTATCCTGCCGGGAAGGACGCTCATTTTCACTATATTTTTCGTCAGACATAATAAACTCCATAAATTTGAGGCTTGGGAAAAAACGATCTAAAACCCGCTTTTCCCCCTAATTATGAGGTTATTTTTCAAAATTCGACATTTTGAAAAAGCCTCTTTTCAAAAAGGAATATCATCAGTAAAACCGTCCTCCCCTCCAGGGGGAGGCACTTCCCGGGAACCTCGTTCCGGGGGAATTTCCCCCCGGCGATCCTGATAAGCTCCCGAGCCGGATCCATAAGAAGCATTTCCCCCACCGGGAGTACCGCCGAGAAGCTGCAAGTTGTTTGCCACGATTTCCACCTTGGAACGGTTTTGACCATCCTGTTCCCAGCGATCCTGGCGAAGTTCCCCCTCAATTCCCACCATTTTTCCCTTAACCAGGTATTGATTTAAGGATTCACCCTGCCTGCCCCATAGGACAATATCAAAGTAACTTACCTCATCCACCCATTGTTCGCCGTTTTTCTTTCGACGGTTGACCGCCAGGGAAAATTTACAAACCGGCTGCCCGCTGGAAGTATATTTTAGCTCCGCATCCCGGGTTAATCTACCGATAAGGACTACATGGTTCAGATCGGCCATAGACGCTTCCTTATTCCTCTACTCTTACAAAAAGATATTTAAGAAGATTGGTATTGAGTTTAAAAATCCGGTCCAAGGTTTGCAGCTTTACCGGATCCAATTTGAGAGTAAAAAGAACATACCGTCCTCGTCTTCTTTTTTTGATTTCATAGGCAAGATCCCGATCCCCGATTTCATCGGTTTTTTCGATTTCCGCCCCATGATCCTTTAAGTCGGTCAACAAATGTTCCCGCCCTTCTTGGTACAGGTCTTCTTCCAAGGGGAAGATAACCGTCAGCTCATACGGTCGCATGGGCCCTCCTTTCGGACTAAAATATGGTCTGCCTGAGGCAGACAAAGAGGTATCCAGAGCCTTTTTAAGGCCCGGTCAAGCGCCGGTCTCAAAACATACCGCTTTAAAACCGCTTATTTAGCATATACAAAGTGCCTCTTTTCGTCAATATACTCTTCTTGGTATCTTTTACCCGTTTTTTTAAAAAACCACTATACGAATCCCCAATAAAACCGATATGTTATTAATAGAGGTTTTCCCAAAACTTCACTTTTTGGGAAAAATTCAGTAATAAGAGCTGTTTTCAAAACTCGTTGGTTTTGGGAACGCATCATACTATGATGGTTAAGCATATTAATTTTGAAGACAACATCTTTTTACTCTTTATGCGGATCCGGATGATTCGGGATTTGTTGCTCCTGGACGCGGATCCCGAACTCTTTCTGGAAATAGTCCTGACCGATATCGACTTTATCGATCGAACTCTGGCGATCCTGCTCAAGGAATTGATTGAAAACAAACGGCTTATAGAACGGGATGAGCAGCTTTATAACCTTTCCAAGGCGGAACATCAATTTGGGGAGGTTTTATCGAGTTTTTTCCATAGGTCGGGAAGTATTTCCGGGGCAGCCTTACCGCCGGTCCATGAAAAAATAGTTGTTTTACAAAAACAATCCCTGGCAAGGCAAAAAGCGGTCACTGAAATCAAAGTAGAATCGGGCAAAAAAGCGGATAATATGATAGTCAGTTCCGATGAACTGATGGAACTCCTCAAGGATTTTTAATCGGCCATGAGGATTTCCGGGGGAATCCTCCGGGGACGACGGATTGAAGTCCCCGAAGGGATCATACGGCCCGCTATGGACCGGATGCGGGAATCGGTTTTTGCCATCCTGGGGGATTTGACCCAGGTTTCTTTTCTTGATTTGTTTTCCGGTTCCGGTATTATCGCTCTGGAAGCGGCTTCCCGGGGGGCGGAACCTATTGAAGCAGTAGAAATGGATCCCTTAAAACGGAAAATTCTCTTAAAAAACATTTCCATTGCCCCGGTCAGGATCAACTGCCGCTTTATGGCGGTGGAACTTTATATTAAGCGAGCCAAGGAACCATTCGACATTGTTTTTTGTGATCCCCCTTTTCCTTATAAATTTAAAGGGGAACTCCTCCAGGCCATAGCTTATTCCCCCCTTCTCTCAGTAGGTTCCCGGGTTTTGGTACACCGGCCCCGGGAGGAGCCTTGGGGGGATATTCCGGAACAGCTTCGGGTGGAAAATTCCAAGACCTATGGCCGGTCGATAGTTGATTTTTTTAGAAAGAAAATTTAAGAGAAAGGTTTTCGTAATACTTGAATAATTTAGTAATATCTAGTATAATTTTAGAGGTTTTTCTAAACTTCAGTTTTGGAAAAGCCTCTATGGACACCTCAAAATTTGATAAGAATTCAGTTGTAAATTTGGAAGAAATGACGGATACTATAATATAACGGTAGTGTTAGGATCAAAATGGATTATAAAAAAGTATTTTATCGCTTTGAAACTCAGCCTGAGTTCATAAAAACTGGTTCTAAACCCGTAATTGACAGTACCCAAAAAGCGGCTCTTAACCGTAAGGGTAATAGCTTATACAATTCCGGTGATATAGAAGGGGCAAAGCGAATTTTCCTAACCACCGGATATTCAGACGGTTTGGCAAGGATTGGCGATTATTATGTTTCCCAAGGCAGAAATATAGATGCCCTCAAGATGTATTGGATAGCACCGGATCACCTTAAGGGTGAGCCTATCATTGAGCGTTTGTCCGTCATTATCAAAACATTATTACGGGAAGAAGAGGATCTGCCCAATGAGTGATCATGATAATCAAAATTTCATAAATAGTATTGAAGTAAAGCCGGAAAATCAAACAGAGGAGATCAAGGAAGCTTTGGAAACGTCTGAGGTTTCTGAAATTTCCGAATTATCAAAAAAAGGATATCAGCTCTTAAAAGAAAATAAAATCACCGATGCCATGGATTGTTTTACGAAGATCCTGGCGGTAGACGAGAATAACAATTATGCCCTGGTGGGTATGGGGGATGCTACCCGGAAGCGGGGGGCCTTTCGGGACGCGGTAGAATATTACCGGCGCTGTTTAACCCATCATCCGGGAAACAATTATGCCCTGTTTGGATTGGCGGATTGCTATAAGGCCCTTAACCAGTTCCATAAAGCCATAGAAATATGGGAACAATACCTGCTCCATGACGATAAAAACATTACCGTTCTGACCCGGGTTGCCGATGCCTACCGAAAGGTGCGGGATTTTAAACATTCCAAGGCAGTATACCTGCGGGTCTTGGAGATGGAGGCGGAAAATCCCTATGCGATTATCGGTTTAGGGCATCTGCATTACGATTTTAAAGAATACCGGGACGCCCTTTTTTATTGGGAAAAGATGCGGGAAGCCCATAAAAACGCGGTGGATATCCGGGTCCTCACCTCCATTGGAAATTGCCATCGTAAATTAAAAACCTTTGAAAAAGGAATACCCTTTTTTCGGGAGGCCCTTGAAAAGGAACCCTATAATTTTTATGCCCTTTTTGGGCTGGCCGACTGTTACCGGGGCCTGAACCAGCAAGACCATTCCCTGGAGTATTGGAACCGTATCCTGGAACAGGATCCCCGGAACAAGGTAATCCTGACCAGGGCGGGAGATGCCTACCGTAACCTGGGTGATTTCGATCGGGCGGGAGATTATTACCGCCGGGCCCTGAATATTGAGTTTGACACCTATGCGGTCTTGGGTTTAGCGGTGATAGCCAAGACCCAGAATAAATATCAGGAGGCTATTGAATCCCTGCGCCGCCTTATCCAACAGGATCCCAAAAATTATCGTCTTTATGTAGAATTGGCTGATTGCTGGATAAAAAAGAA
>JAITEG010000130.1 GCA_031282145.1 Spirochaetaceae bacterium
TATAAGAACAGCATGCCTTCCGCACGCTTTCGCGTGCGAGTTTGTTGATTCTAATTACTTGCGCAATAAGGAAACAACATGACCGTGCGGTCATGTTGTTTCTGTGCAGGTCCTTATTACCAAAGAGTTTTTAAAGCTGGCGATTCGTTACCCCACCATTTATAGTAAGTTTCCTGCTGCCAACCTTGAGTGATCTGCCAGGAAACGAACATATCTATAAAACGTAAAAATTCAAGGTCGCCCTTGCGCACCCCTAAACAGAGGGGATCGGTTGAATAGAGTTTTTCCTGGGCGACCAGCTCACCGTTACTGTTTTTTGCCACATAGTCAATTCCGGAACTATCCTCAAAGGCGGCATCGGCCTTGCCCTGACTAACCAGTAATACCTGCTCCGAAAAGGTCGTTACATAAACGATTTCCGCATTAGGCGCGAATTGAGTCACAATAGCTTCTGAAGTTGTACCGCGATTTAAAGTTACCTTACATTCAGGTTTATTCAGATCTTCTACAACTTTATAGGGTGACTCTGCACGGGTAAGCATTTTTACGCCAACAATGACATAGGGGATGGAAAAATCAATAGTTTTTGCCCGCTCTAAGGTCCCGGTAATATTATTAAGAATTACGTCAATGCGGCCTGATGTCAGCGCGGGGATACGGGTCTCTCCATTAACAACCACAAATCTCGGTTCAACCCCAAGGGTTTCCGCCAGTTTACGTCCCCAATCCACATCATAGCCTATGGGATTTCCCTGATCGTCATTAAACCCGGTAGGAGGACCACCCGTTCCTATTCCGATGTTAATGTAACCCTGCTCCAGAATACGATCTATGGTCGGACTACCACTCCCGCTTATTTCCCCACCGACGGCAGTTCTCTTGGTACAACCAATCAACCCCATCACAAGTGAAACAACAAATATAACATACAATAACCGTTTCATTCTATCTGCCTCCTGAGAAAAGTAATATGCGGACATACATCCGCATTACCCATACCGCTGGGAATAGGCACCTCATTAGTGCAATAATCCCAGCTATGGGCTGCTTATATTTCAATTGCATTATTTTATTTAAAATATACTGATATATCAATAACGTCAAGTACCAAATACTGAAATTGCTATATTTTTAATATAAATGGGAACAAATTTTAAGAAAAATTTGAGGGCTGAACTTGATTATCTTAACTTAACTGTTAAAGAGTTAGGCGGTAAGACGGGTATAGCCAAAGGAACATTGGATTGTTACCTGGGAAGTAGAGCTTCAATGCCTCCTGCCGATATAGCGGTAAAGATTGCTAATGCCCTGGGTGTATCAGTTGAATATCTTGTTACTGGCAAAGAAGAAAAAAAACAAAAATCTTTCCTTTTTTATAATCATACCATACGGTCAATTATACAAATAATTTCACAACTCAGTGAGAAAGATAATGAAATTATCCTCGAATTGGCAAAAATATTAAAAAAACAATCGGAGAAGTTATAGTGTATATTTATTTATACAGTTGGCCCTTCTGTCTCATGTTCCAAGTAACACAAAGGTACCTGGAACTTTTTTAGGTCTGGCCGCATAGCGTCCGAACATGTCCAAATTCCCTTAAAAAATTATTTAGCCGCGCCGCAACATAACCGAATATATAGACAGAGGGAAATCATGAAAAAGACCAATGTTATGTTAATCATAGTAGCTTTTTTGTTAATTGCCGGGACCAATGTCGGCGCCGGTGGAAGACGGCAGGCTGCCGCCGCCGCTCCTTCGGTGGTTCTTGAGAGCGAACCTGAGTTTGTTGCCTTGCCGCTGCCTAAAACGACGTTTACCATTTCCATGCGCAGGGAACTTCCGGACGCGGAACTCAACCGGATACAGTTTTTCCTGTCCAATGGTATTACCCTTACCCAAGAGGCAGCGAGAATGAATATCAAGGTTGATTCGACGGGTAAAATAGTTACCACCGACGGGCTGGACTATAACCAAATCCGGATACCGGCGGAAACTCCCGGCCGGTTGGGGGTGAACAACGATTATAGTTCGGAATATGGCATTCTGGCGGTTTGTTTTGAAGATAATAATATGAACAATAATGTGATTTATTTTCAGCCAAACCCGGAAAAAGATCGGTATGAATTGATATTCTTTTCCCGGGATGGTACCAAACTGGTAAAATATGGGGACCTGGATTACGAAGTATCCTATCTTCGTGAAATACCCTATTTGTTAGTCATTAATGAGCAGCAAAAAGATGATCGCATGAACACCAGAACGGTCACCGGTCGTCACCTGTAAAGGAGGGATTATATGCAAAGACTGGATTTTCCTCGGGATTTTCTTTGGGGGACCGCCACCGCCAGTTATCAGGTTGAGGGTGCGGGACACGAAGGGGGAAGGAGCGAGTCGATATGGGATGCTTTTGCCCGGAAACCCGGGGCGGTTTACAACGGCGAAAACGGGGAAATCGCCTGCGATCAGTACCATCGGTATAAAGAAGACATCGCCCTCATGGCGGAGTTGGGTTTTGCTTCCTATCGCTTTTCCCTGGCCTGGCCCCGGATAATTCCCGAGGGAACCGGCAAGGTCAATCCCCAGGGGATAGCCTATTACCGCTCCCTCTGTGAGGAACTGCACAAATATGGCATCAAAGCATGCGCCACCATTTATCATTGGGATCTGCCCCAAAGCCTCCAGGATAAGGGGGGCTGGACCGAACGGTTTATCACCGAAGCCTTCACCGAATACGCCAAGGTCTGTTTCGCCGAGCTGGGGGACCTGGTGGATCAGTGGATCACCATCAACGAGCCCTACTGTGTGGCCTACCTGGGGTATCACGCCGGGGCCCACGCCCCGGGGATCCGGGATGTCAACCAGGCGATCAAGGCGGTGCATCATATCAACCTCGCCCATGGCCTCGCGGTTAAGGCCTATCGAAAAACCGGCCTCAAGGCCCCCATCGGCATCACCTGGAATCCCAGCACCCCCCGTCCCGCCACGGCCCGCCGGGAAGACCGGAAAGCCGCGGAAACCGCCCGGGCAGTGGAAACTGAGGTCTTCATGTATCCGGTTTTAGGCAAGGGCTACCCGGAACTGGTTACCAAAAAACTCGGCCTGGTGATTCCCCTCAAGGAAGGGGACCTGGAAACCATCGCCCAGAAGATAGACTTCATCGGGGTTAATTATTATTTTGAACACCCCGTGGCCTTTGATAAAAAGGAACCCTTTAAATACGGAACCAAGCCCTCCTGGCAGGCCACGAGTGATATGGGGTGGCCCATAGTTCCCGAAGGGCTTGCCCGGCAGCTCAAATGGATAGGGGAGATTTCAGGCGGCCTTCCCCTGTATATCACCGAAAACGGCTATGCCCGGCAGGATTATGTGGAACAGGACGGCCGGGTCCACGACCGGGAGCGGATCGAATACCTGCAGCAACACCTTGGAGTCTGTTCGGATCTGATTAAGGAGGGGCTCAACCTCAAAGGGTATTACGCCTGGTCCTTTATGGACAATTTTGAATGGGCCTGGGGGTATAGCAAACGGTTCGGCATAGTCTATGTGGATTATACCACCCAAAAACGCATCCCCAAGGACAGCGCCTATTTCTTCCGGGACCTTATCGCGGCCGGCAGTCTTTAGCCCGCGGGCAGCGGCTTAGCCCCGTGGGGCGGGAGAAACTTCCGCTCCCCGGGCTAAAACTCACTCACCGCGGGAGGGGCATTTGTCGCAGCCGCAGCCGCAGGCGGACCCGCCTTTGCGGATGTTCAGGATGGTCCTCACGAGGGCAAGGGCGATGATCCCCAGGACTACCGCTCCGATAACTATCGTGGAAAGGTTTTCTAAAATAAAGGCTTTCATAAAAAACTCCTACACCGCCAGGCTGCTATGCTGCCCGGCGGTTTTCTTTGGCTTCCATATCAGGAGGCAGATGATCAGCGCCAGGGCGGCGAAGCCAAAGACCGTCCCTATCCCAAAACCACCCCCGGAAAAGAGGGCGCCCAACTGGTATATGATGAGGGCGGTGGTGTAGGCGTAGACGGTCTGGTACGCGAGGGCGAAGGCGGTCCACTTGAGGTTGTTCATCTCCCGCTTGATGGCCCCGACGGCGGCAAAACAGGGGGCGCAGAGGAGGTTGAAGGCCAGGAAGGCATAGGCGGAGACGGCCGAGAAGTTGGCGGCAAAGGCGTCCCAGAATTCGGCGCCGTTCTCCGCCGTTTCCGCGTAGCCGTAGAGTACCCCCATGGTACCCACCACGTTTTCCTTGGCCACGAGGCCCGTAATAGTCGCCACCGTGGCGTCCCAGGCGCCGAACCCCAGGGGGGTAAAGATCCAGGCGATGGCTCCGCCCAGGGCCGTGAGGAGCCCGTCGTCAAGGTCCTCCACCATACCGAAACCCCCAGGGGTAAAACCGAAGCTCGAAAGGAACCAGATAAGCACCGCGGAGAGGAGGATCACCGTCCCGGCTTTTCTGATAAAGGACCATGCCCGTTCCCCCATGCTCCGCAGGATGTTGGTGACGGTCGGGAGATGGTAGGCGGGAAGTTCCATTACAAAGGGGGAGGGGTCTCCGGCGAAGAGCCGGGTCTTTTTCAGGATGAGCCCCGACAGGATCACCGACAAAATCCCCAGGAAGTAGGCGCTGGGGGCGACCCACCAGGCTCCTCCCAGCACCGCCCCGGAGATGAGGGCGATGATCGGGAGCTTGGCCCCGCAGGGCATAAAGGTGGCGGTCATCACCGTCATCCGCCGGTCGTGTTCGTTTTCGATGGTACGGGAAGCCATAACCCCCGGGATACCGCAGCCGGTACTGATCAACATGGGGATAAAGCTCCGTCCCGAAAGGCCGAAACGCCGGAAGATCCGGTCCAGGATAAAGGCGATCCGGGCCATGTAACCGCAGGCTTCCAGGGCGGCGAGGAAGAGAAAAAGCACCAGCATCTGGGGCACAAAACCCAGGACCGCGCCGACCCCGGCGATGATCCCGTCCAGGATAAGGCCGTAGAGCCAGTCCGCTATCCCGGCGGCTTCGAGCCAGCCGCCCACCACCATGGGGATCCCCGGCACCCAGAGCCCCCCGGGCAAGTACCAGCCTTCGCCGAAAAGGCCGTCGTTGGTCCAATCGGTTACCCAGGTTCCCACGGTAGTCACCGAAATAAAATAGATGAGAAAGATCACCGCCGCAAAGATGGGCAGGGCGGCAAAACGGTTGGTTACCACCCGGTCGATCTTGTCGGAGGGGCTCAAATTTCCCCGGGACTTCTTTTTAAGCACCCTGGGGAGTATACCGTTGATATAGCGGTACCGTTCCTCGGTGATGATCGTTTCCGCGTCATCCTCCCGCTCGGCTTCCACGGTTTGGATCAGGGCCTCCGCCTCAGGCAGGGCGGCAAGGTCCGGGTGTTTTTCCACGAATTTCCCGTCCCGCTCAAAAACCTTGAGGGCGAAAAAACGCCGCTGGGCTTGGGGAACCCTGTCCCCTAAAAGGGCTGCAAGCTTATTCAGGGCCCCTTCCACGGACGTTGAAAAAAGACCGGAAACCGGCGCCCCTTCCGTTCCGGCAGCCCGGATCGCCGCTTCCGCCGCTTCCCGCACCCCCGTGCCCTTGAGGGCGGACACCGCCAGGACCTCGCATCCCAGGGCCTTCCCCAACTCCGGGAGGTTTATGATATCCCCGGCCTTTTCCACCGCATCGATCATATTCACCGCCGCCACCACGGGGATCCCCATGTCCAAAAGCTGGGTGGTCAAAAAGAGGTTTCGTTCCAGGTTGGTTCCATCGATAATGTTGAGGATCACGTCGGGCTTTTCTTCCAAAAGGTAGTTCCGGGAGATAAGCTCCTCCAGGGAATAGGGGGACAGAGAATAGATCCCCGGCAGGTCTATAACGCTTATATCCTTATAGCCCTTGAGACGGCCTTCTTTTTTTTCTACCGTAACCCCCGGCCAGTTTCCTACAAATTGATTTGCCCCGGTGAGGGCGTTAAAAAGGGTGGTTTTCCCGCTATTGGGATTACCCGCTAAGGCAATTTTTATAGTCATTAAGTACGCTACCGGATCTCAATGATATCAATATCCGCCTTACGGAGGCTGAGTTCATAACCCCGAACATTTATCTCCACCGGATCTCCCAAGGGGGCCACTTTTCGTACCAGGATTTCCGCGTCCCTGGTTATCCCCATATCCATGATCCGGCGCTTCACCGGTCCCTGCCCGTGGAGTTTGACCACACTAACGGTCTCCCCGGGCTTGACATCTTTTAAGGTCCGCATATTTTCCCCTTTCTTTATGCAACCATGCTAAAATCTCAAATTCCGGAATCTTTTCTCAAAGCCTTTCATTTGAAAAGCCCCATTACACCATTATTTTATTCGCCATCTCCTGACTTATGGCAATCCGGGAATCTTTTATATTAACAATAACATTCCCGTGTATCTTGGACACCACCGTGACGGCGCTGCCCACCACAAAACCCAGAGTTTCAAGCCGTTTCTTGGTTTCCTCCCGGCCCCCAACGCGCTTAATCGAATTTTTTTCACCCGGTCTAGCCAAAACGAGCGGCATCAGCCTAACCTCCTTCGGGATTTCTGTTAGTTCCTTTTAACTATAGGTTAGCAAAAACTAACTAAAAAGTCAAGTAAGCGTTCCACCCATAGAGGGTTTTACCGGTTTGTTCTTACCTAAGATTACGACGGAATTACCTGCTTCCGTATTTGCCTAAGTTTGCGCCAAAATGTAAATAAATGTTACAAAACCGCATCGTATGCAAAAAATCGCCAGACTCCTTTTTGAACCTAAAAAACCGCTTGGAAAAAAAGTGCGTTTTTTTTTGTTTTTTTTTCCAAAAAACTGGATTTTTCGGACAAAGTGGGATATAATATATAGTTAGAGATATTGAGATTTTTTCAAAGATTTGGATTTTGAAAAAGCTCGTTTGAAACAATGAAAAGAACGCCCGGCGGCTTCGAGCCTCCGGCGTTTTACGTGGGTCTCTGTAAAAGAGGGAACCCCGGGGCAGTGTACTTTCTTGCCAGACGGTCACTACCACCGGGGCCAGCCTAACGCTAAAGTAATTTTAGCCCCATGGGCAATCAATTACAAGCGTTAGTCCTCTTTTAATCCCCTCGTGGGGGAAGGGCGTTGTGCGTCCTATCCTCCGCGGGGGACCCCTCTGACCTGGTCCGGGGGGTATATAATTTAAGGAGGACTCTATGTACAAAAAGAGTCTGTTTTTGGGAGCCGCGGGGCTGACGCTGTTCGCGCTGCTGGTCTTATTTGCTTTTGTTGGGTGCTCGAACCCTTCGTCTTCGGACGGCGGC
>JAITEG010000263.1 GCA_031282145.1 Spirochaetaceae bacterium
AACATTGACACCCCTCCGCCCGGCAGATACAATACTCCCATGAAAACAAGCGTATCCCTTATCGGCGGTTTCTGCCTGCTTATGGCCCTTGTTTCCTGCTCCAGGAGTGAGGAACTCTCCCGGGAAGCCCTGGAGGACCTGGTTCCCGAGGGGACCCGGGAAATCCTCGCAAAGACCGTGTCCAAGCCCTGGCGGGGGGAGGAGTTCGTCCCCGGCGCCGTGGGCGGAACCTGGCACGATGTGATGAGCGAAGACCCCAAGAGCTTCAACATCCTCATGGGGGAACAGGACAACGCCACCGCCGCGGTGGTGAGGAGTATGCTGGACTGGCTCGTGGACTACGATGTGGTCAGGCGGGAGTGGAAGCCCCTGGCCGCCTTCTTCGAAATCCGCTCCGACGAGGAGGCGGGCACCCTGGACCTCATCTACACCCTGCGGGACGGCCTCTACTGGAGCTACTACGATTCGGACGTGAAGATCCCGGTCTCAAGCGACGACATCGTCTTCTGGTACAACGAGATCGAGGGGGACCCGGCGTTCAAGAGTTCCGGCTACAACGGCCAGTTCCTCCTTATGGAGGACGGAACCGAAGCGCGGATCACCATAGAAAAAATCGATGATAAGCGGTTTATGTTCCATTTTCCCCGGATTGTCGCGGAGCCCCTTTTAACCACCAACCGGGTCATCGCCCCCCGGCTGGATTACGAGGAGGCCAAGCGGGCGCGGGGGGTCCAGGGGGTGCTGGATCTCTTCGGCGTGGACGGGGATCCCCGGAAGATACCCTCCATGGGGAAGTGGTTCCTCACCGAGTACAGCCCGGGGCAGCGCCTCGTGTACAAGCGGAACCCCGATTACTGGGATAAAGACAGCCGGGGGGTGTCCATCCCCTATGTGGAGGAGGAAATCATCCGGATAATCCCCGATGAAAACACCCAGTTCCTGCTGTTTAAGGAGGGGGAGATCGAGTCCTACGCTTCGCGGCCCGAGGACCTGGATGAACTCGTGAACAACGCCGGGACGGATTATACGGTCTTTAACGCCGAGGGGAGCCTCAGCGCATCCTTCTGGACCTTTAACCAGAATCCCCGGAACCGGGACACCCCCCAGTACGAGTGGTTTACCCAAAAGGAGTTCCGCCAGGCGATGAGCTGCCTCCTCAACCGGGACCGGATCGCCTCCCAGGTTTACCGGGGCCTTGCGGAACCGAAACTCAACTTCTTCCCCGAGCCGAACCCCTATTATAACGGGGAGATACAACTGGAGTACCGCTACGATCCTGAGCGGGCCGGGGAATTGCTCGCCTCCATCGGCATAACCCGGGACCGGGAAGGGACCCTCCGGGACAAGGCCGGGCGGCCGGTGAGTTTTGATCTCACCATCCGCTCCGAAAGCACCATTTACGGGGACATTGCCTCGATCATCCGGGAGGAGCTCTCCCGGGCGGGGATCACGGTGCAGATTCGGGTGGTGGATTTCCAGAAAATGGTGGAACAGATCTTTACGACCTTTGAGTGGGAGTCCATGCTCATGGGGCTTTCGGGGTCCAATATCTTCCCCATCCAGGGGAGCAACGTCTGGCCCTCCGACGGCAACCTGCACCTGTGGTACCCCCTGCAGGAAAGCCCCGCCACGGACTGGGAGGCGCGGATCGATTACCTCTATAACGAGGGGTCCTACACCCTGGATCAGGAAAAGGCGCAAGGGATCTGGGACGAGTACCAGTGGATAATCCTGGAACAATGCCCGGTAATATTCCTCATGCGGCCCCGGAGCTTTTTCGCCCTGCGTAACCGCTGGGACCTCTCGAATGTGTACTACGACAACCTGAACAGCCTTGAGACCACCCACATATTCCTTAAACCATAAGCCATGAAAAAGCGGGTCGACGGGGGCATAGGGAAAATAGGGGCGGTTCTTTTGCGGCCCTTCTTTCTTTTTAAACAGCGGGCCCCCCTCTTGTCCTATGTCCTTGGGCGGCTGCTTACCATGGTGTTTATGCTTTTCACCCTGGGACTCGCGGTGTTCGGTTTGATGGAACTGGCCCCCGGGGACATCGTGGACCGGATCATGCTTCAGCAGATCTTTGGGGAAAGTCAGAGCCGGCCGGGCCAGGGACGTGAGATCCTGGACCTGGAACAGTTTGCCGCCCGGCGGGCGGAGCTGGGCCTGGACCAGCCCTTCTACGTTCAGTATTTCCGCTGGCTGGACCGCCTCCTTCGGGGGGACCTGGGGACGAGCCTTATTTCCCGGGCGCCGGTGTCCTTCCTCATCGCCTCCCGGATCTTTAACTCGGTCCTCCTTAACCTCCTCTCCCTGGTCCTCATCACCTTTTTCTCATTTTTACTGGGGGTCTATTTCTCCACCAAGGCGGGAACGAGGACGGACCTCGCGGTGACCTTCTTCGCCCTGGTCCTCCACGCCTTTCCAGGGATACTCCTCCTCATCCTGCTCCAGCTTTTCGCCTCGGTGACGGGGCTTTTTCCGGTAACCGCCTATCCCCCCTTTCCCTTTGCTGAAGCACCGGCGCGGTTTGCCTTCTCCTATATGCACCATGTGTTCCTCCCCCTCCTGGCCTCTTTCCTCGGGGGTATCGGCGGCACCCTCCGGATGATCCGGGCCACCATGCTGGACCAGCTGGGCCAGCCCTATATCACGAGCCTCCGGGCCCGGGGCATCCGGGAATGGCGGATCTACTTTAACCACGCCTTCCGGAATACCCTGAACCCCTATATCACCGGGAGCGCCAACCTCCTGGCAAGTCTGTTTTCCGGCTCCCTGATTTTGGAGATCATCTTCGCCTACCCCGGCATAGGGCGGCTCATGTACGAGGCGGTACTCCAGGAGGACATCAACCTGGTCCTCGCCAACATCATGTTCGTCTCCTTCCTCGTACTCCTCGGGATGGTTCTTTCGGACATAATCCTGGCCCTGGTGGACCCGCGGATTCGGTATGGGAAGGGGTAAATGAAGAAGTTTTTGATCTACCTCCGCTTACGGCCCCTGGGCCTTGTCTCTTTTATCGCCCTCTCTCTCCTCTATCTTATGATGATCTTCGCCGAATTCATCGCCCCCTATGGGATCACCACCTCCTTTGCGGATAAAACCTACCATCCCCCGAACCTGCGTTTTTTTGAGGGAAAGTTCCAGGCCCAGGAAGCCCGGGTGATAAACACCGTAAATTGGCGTTACGCCCGGGTCAGGGGCTCCTATGAAAGGGTGGTCTTTTTCGGCCGGGGGGAACCCTATAAACTCTTTGGTCTCATCCGCCTGGATCGCCACCTCTTTACGAGCCCCCCCGGTTCCTACCCGGTATTCCTCATGGGGGCGGATCACCTGGGACGGGACCTCTTTTCCCGGATCGTTCACGGAAGCCGGATCTCCCTGACCATCGGTTTTATCGCCACCGGTATTTCCCTGGCCCTCGCCATCCTTTTTGGCGGCCTTTCGGGGTATTTCGGGGGCGCCGTGGACTGGACCATCATGCGTTTCGCCGAATTCTTTATGCTCATCCCGGGACTCTATCTCATCCTTTTTTTACGGTCCCTCTTATCCTCGACCATGGATTCCGGGCAGTCCTATATGATGATCACGGTGATCCTCTCCCTCGTGGGATGGCCCGGTTCGGCCCGGACTATCCGGGGGATGGTCCACGCGATTAAACGGGAAGAATTTGTGATGAACGCCCAGCTGGAAACGATCCCCGCGCCGGTGATCATCTCGGCTCATATCATTCCCCAGATCGCGAGCCTCCTCATCGTGAGCATCGCCCTTGCGGTGCCGGGATTTATCATGACCGAAACAACCCTCTCCTACCTGGGGCTGGGGATCGTGGACCCCGCGGTAAGCTGGGGTTCCCTCATCAAACGGGATATTTCCACCCTGAGTAACCTGAAGGCGTATCCCTGGCTGCTCTCTCCCGTCTGGTTTCTCCTCGGGGTAACCCTGGGTTTCAACTTTATCGGCGACGCCCTCCGGGACTTTTTCGATCCCTACCATAGTTTGGGTTTAGGGAGCAGGGGAAAGGGAAGGGGAGGCGGAAGACGTTTTGGGGGAAAAAGGCTTTTGCCATCTCTTACCAACCCGGGGGAAACTAATACGCCGGTTTCCGGGACGGGACGCGCCGATCCTCTGCCCCCTTCCCCGTCCGCTCCCCTGCTTGAGGTACGGGACCTGGAGGTCGGTTTCTCCGTCCTCCGGGGATTTACCAAAACCACGATCCAGGCGGTACGGGGGGTGTCCTTTTCCCTCAAGGCCGGGGAGATCCTCGGAATTGTGGGGGAGAGCGGTTCGGGCAAAAGTGTTACCACCCAGGCCATACCCGCGCTCCTCCCGAAAAACGCCACGGTCCGGGGCTCCATCGTGTATGGGGGAAAGGAACTGGCGGGGCTGGAGGTGACGGGACGGGATGCGCCGGTCCGGAACGCTTCGTTCCTGAGGGAATACCGGGGAAAACGGATAGGGATGATCTTCCAGGAGCCGGGTCGTTCCTACGACCCCCTGCAAAATATGGAAAAGGTCTTCCTTGAAACCTTCCGGAACGGGGAGCCGGAAATAAGCCGGGAGGCCGCGGTGGAACGGGCGGTTTCCCTCCTCGCGGAAACGGGCCTGGACAACAGCAGGGAACGGCTCTCCAATTTTCCCCACCAGTTCTCCGGGGGGCAGCTCCAGCGAATCGGTATAGCCCTGGCCCTGGCCCAGTCCGCAGAGCTCCTGATCGCCGATGAACCCACCACGGCCCTGGACGTGACCATCCAGAAACAGATCATCGATCTCCTGAAACACTTGCGGACAAGCCGGGGACTCACCATTATCTTTATCAGCCACGATATCGACCTCGTGGCGGACCTTTCCGACCGGATCATGGTGATGTACGGGGGCCTCGTGATGGAATCGGGGCCGTCGGAGCTTATCGCCCGGCACCCGCTCCACCCCTATACCAAGGCCCTGCTGGCTTCTTCCCCCCGGTTCGGCAGCCACTATTCCCGGCAGCGGCTTTTTTCCATCCCCGGCAAGGTACCGGATCCCGCGAATCCCGAACCGGGCTGCCCCTTTGCCCCCCGCTGCGCCCTGGCGGAAAAGCGCTGCGCGGAAGCGATCCCGCCCCTTTTGTCCGAAGAGAACGCAAGGAGCGCCTATGAACTCCGTTGCTTCCGGGGAGGCGGGCCATGGCGGTAATCACCGTAACGGATTTACAGAAACGCTTCAACCTGGAAGCGGGGTTTTTTGCCCGGTTCGGCCGCTTTGTATACGCCGTTAACGGGCTCTCCTTTTCCATCGGCCAAAACGAAACCCTGGGGCTTGTGGGGGAATCGGGGTGCGGAAAAACCACCACCGCCCGGCTCCTGGTACGGATGTATGAATGTGACGGGGGCTCTATTATTTTTCAGGGCGCCGATGTCACTGCCCTCAAATCCCGGGAACTTAAAAAATACCGGGAAAAGGTCAAATACGTGTTCCAGGACCCGGCCCGGTCCCTCAACCCCCGGATGACTATTTACGAAGTCCTGGTTTCAGGGTACCGCCGCTCTTCCCTATGGCCCGGGGAAAAACAGGGCCGGAAGGAAGCGGAGGCCATCATGGAGGAGGTCGGGCTGGGGCGGGCCGATCTGGAACGGCGCCCCATGGAATTCTCCGGGGGACAGCGGCAGCGGATCTCCATAGCCCGGGGGCTGCTTATGCGCCCGGACCTCCTCATCTGTGACGAGGTGGTTTCCGCCCTGGACGTTTCCATCCAGGGCCAAATCCTCAACCTCCTCCTGGACATCCGTTCCCGCCGGAACCTTTCGTTCCTCTTTATCGCCCACGACCTCAGGGTGGCCTGCTATTTCTGCGACCGGATCGCCGTCATGTACCGGGGGGAACT
>JAITEG010000267.1 GCA_031282145.1 Spirochaetaceae bacterium
GCCGGCGGCCTCCGCGGAAAAGGTAAAGGGCCTTTTGGAGCGGGCCGCCCGGTCAGGCGGTCTCCATCCCGCGGCCTTTTACCAGGAACTTGAAGGGTTCGTTGGCGGGAAGCGGGTCAGGGGGGTGTGGAAAAAATTGCGGAACCGGGGATTGGTGGTTATTCGGGAATCTGATTTAACGCCTCATTAAAATATGGGGCAATAGATCAAATTTTTTTGCATTCCCTAAATTTTTTCGGTGCGGACCAGGTAAAAAATCCTCCCCGCTGTACGGGGGGGAGATTCAAATCGGAATAGGGCCAGGTTTAGGGTTTGTAAAGCTGACTTGCGTTCGCAGGGGTGATCATCTGGGGCTGGACTCGGAGAATTTCGGTCATCCGATCCCGGGTGTCGGACTGGAGCCACTTGGCTTCGGCTACCTGTTTGATGTCGGGATACTGTTTGGTCAGATAGTCAAGAATAAATTCACCGACCAGTTTACCAATGGCGCGGTTGTCAGACATGATCCAAGTATCGAAGTTATTGTGATCCACAATGTCCCGCTCCAGTCCTCCGGACCGGCTATCTGAGCAGGTACCCCGCTATCCCATAGGCAAAGAATGCCAAACTCCCAATTATAATCACATAGGGCAGCTTGGCTTGATAATAGGCGGTGGGATCAATATCCAGCACGGAGCCGATGAAAAAAATATCCCCCAGGGCGAGTTCATTGCCCAGCAGCCCCGCGCCGCAGACCGCGCCGATATAAAGTTCCGGACTACCCTGCATGGAGACGGCAAGTTTGAAGGCAAGGGGAATGCCGATGGCATACATGGCCCAGGGATTATCCAGGAGGGCCCCGACCAGAGTACAGGTACCAAAGATCAGCGCCGGAAGCATCCATGCCTGTCCGCCGATGAGGGTTTCCACGATTTTGTTGAGCCACTGGGCAAAACCGATCGCTTCCATTCCGGTGGCAAAACAGTTGCCCATCACAAACATCACGATAGGGGCGACCATACTTTCAACCCCGTACACCACGCCGTTAAAAAACTGATCAGGGGTCATATACTGCTGGAAACAGTAAAGAAAAAACATAAAAATTAACGCGATAATCATGCCGGAGGGTACGTTTACCGAAAAAGTACCGGCCTCCAGGGAACCAATTATTATCGAAGATACGATAAGAATCACAATCGGTAAAACCAGGTTGGCTATGCGGCCCCGGTTTGCCTCCTCATCTTCCCCCGTATTTTCGGTCCCCTCGGGCCAGAGGGGACCCCCCGCTTGTACCCGGAGCACCGCTTTTTTAAGGGCGCCGACAAGGGGCATTTTATTCAAGGAAAGCAAAAGGACAAAGCCCAGGGTCAGAATCGCGGCAAAATTAAAACCAATGGTCGAAATAAAGAATTCTTTTTGTCCGCCGCTGAGGGCGATCATCCCCGAAAGATACAAACCCGTGAGGGAGATGGGACTGATGATGCAGAGCGCCATCGGGGACATCCCCATAACTATGGCCGATTTTTCCCGGGGCAGCCCTTTCTGATCCGACAGGGGCCTGAAACAGGCCCCATTGATAAGGATATTCAAGTATTCATCTATGGCCGTGAAAACCCCGACGTAAAAGGAGGTAAGCAGGGTTCCGGTACCGGTTTTAATCCGTTTCTCCACGATGGATTTAAGGGCGTTGATACTGCCGGAGGCGGAAAAAAGACGGGTCAGGGACCCCATGAGTACCACTATCAGAATAATATTCGCCGTCCCGGTGGTGGCCTCGACCACATATCTGGTAAAGACCCCGATAAAATTGAGCTTTGCCAGCATGATCGTCATATACAGTATCGACAGGATGATTGATTCCAGCACCCGTTTGGTTATGACAATATAAATTACCAGAAAAGCAATGGGAGAACAAAGCCATACCGGATGGAGGGGTCCCGCGGCCGGATCGGGGCAATACAGGAGAACCGTCAAAAGTACAAAAAAAACGAGGTAATAATTAATAAACAGGGAAGATAGGGATGGCCTTCTTTTGGTATAAGCCGGTTTGTTTAAGCCCCGTCTTGAGTTGATGAGCCTTACCAGTTTCCGGTACTTTTCCGTTGCCTGTTCATAGGCTTTTTTCAAAAAGATACCGTAAATATCGGGACTATTTCTGGTTACTGCCTTGAGGGTATGGGCGTCGAGCTGAACTACCAGGACCGCTCCCCGGGCCTGAACATCGGCCATGCGTTTATCGCCGGTGATGGCGGCGTATTCTCCAAAGTATTGCCCCGGAAGCAGCTCATTGATCAGCTCGCCGTTTTTACCCCGGACACTCAGAACCCCGTCTTCAATAAAATACATAGCCCCGGCAGCATCTCCCGCCCGGCAAATATAGCTGTTATGGGCATACCGTTTTATTACCAGGCGGGACATGATAAAATTCAAAATATGCTGCGACCGTTCCGAATCATCCAGTCCGAAAAAATCCAGAATAAAGCCGCGGTTTATGTATTTTAGTTCCACCTATCGTTGCAATGCCGCTCTAAAGGCCCTCCAAACCCTGGTATGGGCGTTTTCCGCTTCCTGACCGATATTCTCGATCATTTCAAAATCCTTAAGATTGGGGAGAATGAGGAGATCCTTGTATCGGGGACTGATAAAGGGCTCCGAAGCGGAATAGGTACAATAATACCCGCTGTATTCAAAACACTGAGCCCCCCGTTTGGGGTCCATGATATAATTGAGAAACGCATAAGCCGCATTGGGGTTCGGGGCTCTGGAAGGGATAAAGGCGGCTTGGATACCAAACCCTATCCCTTCCTCGGGGTAAACCACCTTATATTGGGGATAGGACGTTTTTAACCTGGTTACTTCCCCGGTATACATAACGCCCACGGATATTTCACCGGCAGCCATCGCCCTGTCCAGGTCGATATCCTGGAAGAGGCGGATATTCGGTATCAGGGCGTTGAGTTTTGCCCCCGCGGCGTTGATATCGTTTATATCTTCGGTGTTGTAACTCTTTCCCATTGATTTAAGGACATTCCCGGTGATAACCCGGTAATTCGCCGTAATCCCCAGCCGGCCCCGCAGGGCGTTGTTCCACAGATCCGAAAATCCTTTAATGTTCAGGTTTACCTTAGCGGGATCGTACACTATCGTCTGAATACCCGCGCCGTAAGGAACGGTATATTCATTAGTCGGATCGTAGAACTGATACTGAAAGGTGGGATTGATGTTGGAAAAATTACTCATCCGGCTCTTATCCAGTTTCCGGGCCAGACCCTCGGCGACCACAAATTCAATAATATAATCATCTGCAATGACCAAATCATAATTACCGCCCTCGGTAATTTCCAGTTCGGTGAGCATATCCTCGTTGAATTCAAAGGTTTTATAAACCACTTCAATCCCCGTATCCCGCCTAAATCCGTCGATAATCTCCTGGGGGAACATCTCTTCCCAGGTATATAGGATCAACGGTCTGTTTTGGGCGGATAACTGCATAAGGGGAAGTACCGCGAATACCAAGAGCAATAATAGAACTTTTTTCATACTCCTTCTCCTCCGTTTATTCAGCAATGGATTCAATTCTTACATTGGCGCTATCATCTATCCCCAGGCGCAGGCCGAGGGCATCGGAAACTTCAATGAGCCGGCTTCGGGATGCCCTGATCCGGTACATCACCGTAGCGGGCGCCTCTTGTCCGTTGTCCAGGTTCTTTATCATAACCCGGCTGCCTTCAGGCAGGGACGGGTGGCCTATGGTGAGCTGGGCGCCTTCGTCTATCCGCATGGCCTTGCCTTCCTGAACCAGGTCCCGATCCGTCGTCCGGTTTACCAGGGGTTTAACCACCCGGGGAATGACTTCGATCCGCAGCCGTGTCCACCCTAATTGATTCATCTGAAGAGCATTCGCGGCGGGAGAAGCGACATCCACCAATATTCCCGAATTTTCGTGGATTCGTCCCCCGATCTTTACGGTAACCTGCTTGTCATTTTCCAGATTAGTCACCCGTAATTGGGTTCCAAAGGGAAGACGCGGATGGGAAGCCATTAACGCGGGATTTCGAGCGTTATACCAGCTTCCCATTCCCTCAAAAACCATACGCTGCTGGGCGAAACAGGGCATAATAATAAGAAGAGAGAGACATAAAAAAGACGCTTTTTTCATAATTCTTACCTCCGTTATTCTCTAATACCATCGGGATTTAAGCGCATCTTCTTAATAAACTACCATAAATTATAAATAAGTACCTGCGTTTTTGCAAGTGTACACTGAAGGCAGTTTGGGACGGGCATCCGTGCGGTCCCCGGAAAACAGCCGGCCGCCTATTCACCATAGTCCCCACATCATTTATACTCGGAGTTTGTCGCGCTTCGCGAATCGAGGAGACGCCATGTTGTATCCTAAACGGGAGCATCCTTTAAGGCCGGAAGAATTTAAACACCCCGGGAGTGAATACCGGGGGGCGCCCTTTTGGGCATGGAACAACCGGCTTGAAAAGGATGAACTGCTTTGGCAGATTGAAGAACTTAAAAAGATGGGTTTCGGCGGTTTTCATATTCATGTACGGACCGGGATGGCCACCGAATATTTAAGTGACGAATATATGGAAATGGTGAAGGCCTGTGTGGAGAAGGCCCGGGTCCTGGGGATGCTTGCCTGGCTTTACGATGAGGATCGCTGGCCGTCGGGATCGGCCGGGGGGCTCGTGACCCGGCAAAAACAATACCGGGTCAGGCACCTTCTCTTAACCCAAAGGCCTTACGGCGCCGCCGTCCCGCAACGTCGGGAAAAATTCGCCAGCTCCTCCTCGATCCGGTCCGAAGACGGGGATCTCGTTGCCTGTTTTGAAGTGAACCTTAACGAAGGAGGGGAACTGGAACAGTACCGTTCCATTGGCGAAGGGGAATCGGTCCGGGGGATCAAACTCTACGCCTATAACGAAACCGCCCTTCCCAACCCCTGGTACAATAATCAGACCTATGTGAATACTCTGGACCCCCAGGCCATTCGGGAATTCATCCGGGTAACCCACGAACGGTACGGGGCGTATTTTTCCGGGGATTTCGGCGGTTTAATCCCGGCGATCTTCACCGACGAACCCCAATTTTCCCAAAAGGGACAGCTCTTTTTCGCCCATGAAGCGCGGGACGTGATCCTTCCCTGGACCGATGATATCGCCGAAACCTACCGGGAGGTTTATCCCGGGGAAGATCTCCTGGCGAGCCTTCCGGAACTCCTCTGGGAACTGCCCGGCGGCAGGATCTCCCGGATCCGCTACCACTACCACGACCACATCGCCGAGCGTTTCGCCGCGGCCTTTGCCGATCAATGCGGGGCCTGGTGTGCCGAACATGGCATCGCCCTCACCGGCCATCTGGACGAAGAGCCCACCCTGGAAAGTCAGACCGCTCTCCTGGGGGAGGCCATGCGTTCCTACCGGTCCTTCCAACTGCCGGGGATTGATATGCTCTGCGACTGGCGGGAGTTCACCACCGCCAAACAGGCCCAGTCCGCGGCCCGGCAGTACGGCCGTCCGGGGGTCGTTTCGGAACTCTACGGGGTTACCAATTGGGACTTTGATTTCCGGGGGCACAAACTCCAGGGGGACTGGCAGGCGGCCCTGGGGGTTACGGTCCGGGTGCCCCATCTTTCCCTGGTCTCCATGAACGGGGAGGCCAAGCGGGATTATCCTGCCACCTTTAATTACCAGGTTCCCTGGTATAAGGAATACCCCTATGTGGAGGATCACTTTGCCCGGATCGCCGCGGTCCTTACCCGGGGTAAGGCGGTGGTGCGGGTCGGGGTCATCCACCCCATAGAGAGTTACTGGCTCCATTGGGGTCCCAAAGAGCAAACCCAGGCCGTGCGGGAACAGATGGACCGGAATTTCCTGGATCTCGCCGACTGGCTCCTGCGGGGCCTCATCGACTTTGACTACATCGCAGAATCCACGCTGCCGGAACTCTGCGATCCCGCGGACATCCGGAAAGGGGCCGGTTTCCCCGTGGGGGAAATGTCCTACGACCTGGTTATCGTTCCCGGGATGGAAACCATCCGTTCTTCCACCTTCGAGCGGCTCCTCGCCTTCAGAAACGGGGGGGGGCGGCTGCTCTTCCTGGGGGACGCCCCCGGGTATATTGATGCCGAGCCCCATGACGGATGCCGGAAGCTCCGGGATCGTAGCGAATCCATCGGTTTCGAGCGGCTGCCCCTGCTGGAGGCCCTGCACGGGCTGCGGGAAGTGGAGATTCGGGATGGTTCCGGCGCGGAACGGCGGGATCTCCTCTACCAGCTTCGGGAGGAGGGGGGCGCCGGGGCTCCTACCCGCTGGCTCTTCATCGCCCATGGGGATAGGCCGGTGAATCCCGATATCCCCGTGGCTTCGGTGGTCCGCATCCGCCTCCGGGGGGAATGGGCCCCTTCCATTTACGATACCATCACCGGGGACATTAGCCCCCTCCCGGCGGAGTCCGGCCGGGGCTGGACCCGTATCACCCGTCCCTTCTATGAACACGACAGCCTCCTTATCAGGCTGGACCGGGGAAGGCCGGCTCTTTCCGGCGATTCCGGATCCGCCGAATCCTCCCCGACCCTCGACGGCTACAATGCCCCGGCCTTGACCGTATCCCCCCGTTGTTTCACCGGCCCGGTGCCGGTCACCCTCCACGAGCCCAATGTCCTGCTCCTCGACATGGCTGAGTATGCCCTGGACAACGAGCCCTACCGTCCCCCGGAGGAAATCCTGCGGTTGGATACCATACTCCGGGGAGAACTCGGCTGGCCCCTGCGGATGGACGCCGTGGCCCAGCCCTGGGTTGAATCCGATACCGCCGTCCCCCATATCCTACGTTTGCGGTATACCTTTGAGAGCCAAAGGGAGATTGAAGGGGCGGAACTCGGGGGGGAATTCGGGGCGGAAACAGCCTCGATTACCCAGGTGACCCTCAACGACGAAGATGCGGGTCCGGTCACGGGTTGGTATGTGGACCGCTGTATTCGCCGCCGTAAACTCCCCCGGATAAAGGCGGGCCTCAATACCCTTTGCCTCTGCCTGCCCTATGGGCGGAAGATCAACGTCGAAGCCCTCTACCTCCTGGGGGATTTTGGGGTAGAGGTTCGGGGAACCCGCGCGGTTCTGACCCAGCCGGTCCGTTCCCTTGCCTTTGGGGATATTACCCGCCAGGGGCTTCCCTTTTACGGCGGTAATCTGACCTACCATCTGGAAACGGAGTGTTCCGGAGGCGGCTTTGAGATCGCCGCTACCTGTTACCGGGGACAACTCCTGCGGGTCAAGGTGGATGGTGAGGATAAGGGGGTCATCGCCTATTCACCCTACCGGCTTGCCGTTCAGGGCCTCACCGGTTCCGGCCCCCACAAGATTGAGCTTGAATATTTCGGCAGCCGGATCAATACCTTCGGCCAGCTCCACGCGGTGGATCGCCTCCCCGGCCATTGGTGGGGGCCGAATTCCTGGCGTTCCGCGGGTCCCGCCTGGACCTACGAATACCATTTTTGGCCCCAGGGAGTTTTAAAATCCCCGGAGATAGTAACCGGGCCATGAAAAAACAAAAGACCCTTATTTTTAAGTGTTCCGCCTGCGGCCATGAAGAGGCCAAGTGGCTCGGCCGCTGTCCCGAATGCGGGGACTGGAACACCCTCATCGAAACCGCGGTGTCCCGGAGCCCGGAACCGGGTCCGGGGAGCAAGGGGAAGGTCCCTCCCCAATCGATCCCCCTCTCCGCGGTGGATCCCCAGGAAGGGGGCCGTATCGGCAGCGGCATTCCCGAACTCGACCGGGTTCTGGGCGGGGGTATCATGAAGCGGTCCGCCATCCTCGTCGGGGGGGAACCGGGGATAGGAAAATCCACCCTGCTGCTCCAGGCCGCGGCGGCGGCGGAAACCCGGGGGAGGATCCTCTACATCTCCGGAGAGGAATCCCTGGGCCAGGTACGGATGCGGGCGGATAGGCTGGGCCTCTTTGAAAGCGAAAAGGGTAATGCCCCGGGTGATCCCTTGTTAAAAAGAAATTCCCCTCCCGGGGGAAATACCGCCCGGATCGAGCTCTGTTGTACCGGAAAGCTTGAAGATATTGAGACCATTCTGGAGGCGGTCAAGCCGGTGATCATCATGGTGGATTCCGCCCAGACCCTTCACACCGCCGAACTTGGGGTGGTGCCGGGCACCATAAATCAGATGAAGTACTGTACGTATGAGCTTATTTCCTGGGTCAAAGAACACGACGCCGCCCTGTTCCTCGTGGCCCATGTTACCAAGGAGGGGCTTATTTCCGGCCCCAAGGCTCTGGAACACATGGTGGACACCGTCCTCTACTTTGAGCAAAACGACGGGGATTGCCGTTTTCTCAGGGCCGCCAAAAACCGCTTCGGTTCGGTGGACGAACTGGGGATTTTCACCATGGGGGAGCGGGGCTTGTCCGTGGTGGAGGATCCTTCCCTGCTTTTTTTGATCAACCGGGAGGGGGAACTGCCCCCGGGGGTCGCTACCGCGGCGGTCCTGGAGGGAAGCCGGACCTTGCTGGTGGAGATCCAGGCCCTGACGGTTCCCGCCAAGGGTTCCATGAGCCGGGTTTTTTCTGACCGGATCGACTCCGCCCGGGTCTCCCGGGTGGCCGCTACCCTGGAAAAGCACCTGAAGCTCCGGCTTTCGGATCAGGACCTCTACATAAACGTGGCCGGGGGTATCCGGATCGCCGAGGTGGGGGTGGAGCTTGCCCTGGGCTGCGCCCTGTACTCCGCCAAGACCGGCCTTTCCCTGCCGGGCCGGGCCGCCATTGCCGGGGAACTCTCCCTGGCCGGGGAAGTACGGCCGGTGCGGCGCCTGGAGGGGCGGATCAAAACCAGCCGGAGCCTGGGGTTTGATACCTTTTTGGGCCCGGCCCGGGATATTCCGGACCGCCCCGGTGAAAGTCCTCCCCCGGTAAAAGAGACCGGAAAGATCATCGCCGTGGGGGATTTAAAATCCGCGGTAAAGGCCCTTTTTTCCTGAATGGAATGCCGGGATATGATTTTATCGAATAAAATTATACAAAAATTTGTAAAATAACAAATAATACTTGACTACCGGCGAAAACTAGGGTACTGTATTTATGACAGGAATATCTTTTGAGTGTCTTTCATAAAAGCGGTCCCTTTGGTGAACCGTGGGTCTGTAGAGGGCCGATGACAGCGTTTTTCTTCCCTTGTTGTTTTATTCCATGTTAAAAATTTATTTGCATCCCCCTTCTTCTAAAAGGAGAAATGGAGTCGCCCATGTTGATGGGCGTGAATAACAGCGTGCCCGGACGCGGTAATCAAAAGTTTAGTCTTAAACGGTTGATTCAATCTGGGTGAAGGAATTTTCTCAATGGCCAAGAAATTGTATGTCGGTAACCTCTCTTACAACACGACCGAAGATGGTCTGCGCAATTTGTTTTCAGATTTTGGCAGTGTTGCTTCCGCGAAGATCATTTTTGATCGTGAAACCGGCAATTCTAAAGGATTCGGATTTATCGAAATGAGTACGGATGAAGAAGCAAACGCCGCTATTGCCGGTACCAACGGCCGTGAATTTGAAGGCCGTCAGCTTCGGGTAAATGAAGCCATGGACAAACCCCGCCGGGACCGGAGCGCGGGGGGCGGTTATAACAACTGGTAATCCAGCGGGTTAACGCGGGTTTTTAACCGCCCTTGATTCCAAAAAGGGGTCGTTTTTTGAAGCGGCTTCGTATAGTGACCCCTTTGCTTTTTATCTCAGTCTTCCTACGGCTAAAAGCTCTTTCATTAAAGCGGTCAGTGTATATATCATCTTCTCTAAGGCGTCTTTGAGGGTTTCTGGTATGTGATCCGGTTTTTGTGATCTAACTGCCGGAAATGGCCCTTGCCTCAGGGCAGTTCAAAAGCTGTCCCGTTCCCTTTGTAATGCCTTGGGAGGTCCCATAATTTCCGTCAAGACCATTGCCCGTTTGAGGACGGGAAGGTAATTGAGATTTTCGGGGAACCCCTCCCGGGAGGCCTGGTCCATCACCACGGGAGCCTTGGCAGGGGCATTGGGGACGAGGGAAGTTTCCGGAAACATCGCCTCCGGGGAAGGGATCTTGTTTATCCGGGGAGGCTCCTTCCGGGGACGCCGTACCGGCGGCTTTTCCCGAGGGGCCGCCGCCGGTACGGCCGTCTTCTGGGGGACCGCGGCCGCCGGGCGTTTCTTGCCGGTCTGCCGGTTCCGCGTCCCCAGGATGCGGAACAGGACAATGAGTATAATCGGAAGATATACCAGGACATTATTGAAAACCTCATCCATAGGTATGGCCCGGGTCCTTATTTTTCGGTGGAAGAGGAACTCCCGATGGAGCTCCGCATATCCGTATCGGCCTGGATGTTTTTAAGGCGGTAATAGTCCATCACCCCCAGGTGGCCGTTCTTAAAGGCCTCCGCGATGGCCAGGGGGATCTCCGCCTCCGCCAGTACCACCTTGGCCCGGTTTTCCTGGACCAGGGCGATCATCTCCTGTTCCTGGGCTTGGGCCGCAGCCCGGCGTTTTTCCGCCTCCGCCTGGAACCGGCGTTTGTCCGCTTCGGCCTGATCCGCCTGGAGCTTGGCCCCTACGTTGGCCCCCACATCAATATCGGCGATATCAATGGAAAGAATCTCGAAGGCGGTCCCCGCGTCCAGTCCTTTTGCCAGAACCCGTTTGGAAATGGTATCGGGATTTTCCAACACCGATTTGTAGGATTCCGAAGAACCGATGGTGGTCACGATCCCCTCTCCGACCCGGGCGATGATGGTCTCTTCGGTAGCGCCCCCCACCAGGCGCTCAATATTGGCCCGCACCGTGACCCGGGCCTTGACCTGGAGCTGAATCCCGTCCTTGGCCACGGCATCGATGGTGTGTTTCCCCTTGGTAGCGTCGGGGCAGTCGATGACCTTGGGATTAACGCTGGTCCTGACCGCCTCAAGCACATCCCGGCCCGCGAGGTCTATGGCGGCGGCCCGTTGGAAGGGCAGGGGAATATTAGCTTTATTCGCCGCCACCAGGGCGCGGCTCACCTTCATTACGTCTCCCCGGGCCAGGAAGTGGGTTTCCAGCATATCCGAATCCACCTCGATCCCCGCCTTGGAGAGCATAATCCGGGAATCCACGATGACCCCAGGGTTTACGTGCCGCAGCCACATCCCAATGAGCTTCCCCATCCCCACATAGGCTCCGGAAAGCAGCGCCCGAAACCAGAGCCCGAAAAACCGGAAGAACAAAAGCAAAAAACCCAGGGCAACAAGCCCGATAAGAATGATAACGATAAATGAACCAAGCATACTTTACTCCTTCTTCCTTTCAACTTCTAACTTGCTATATCCCGA
>JAITEG010000038.1 GCA_031282145.1 Spirochaetaceae bacterium
CTTTTTTCATACGCAACTCCTTTATCAGATATAACGGCGTCGCCGCCGTCCGGGCGGTCCCGCGGACCGCAACGCGATTATTACCAGTGTAACACCCCCCGGCCCTAAACGCAAGCGGCCGCCGTCCGCATCTATCCCATGCGAAGGAGCCCGGATCTTGTTTAAATATCGATTTTTACGTATCTTAAAAGAAAAAGAAGGTTGGATGTATGCCGGTATTCCTGGAAAGCGGAACAGATCTCCGAACAAAAAAAGAAGAAAAGACCAAGGAACCTGAGGAATTCCGGGTAATATTGCTGAACGATCACTATACGACCATGGATTTTGTGGTGGATGTCCTGGTCCTCGTCTTCCACAAAAACGAAAGCGACGCCAATCAGATTATGCTGGACGTACACCGGAAAGGCCGGGGCATCGTGGGGGTATATCCCTGGGATATCGCCCAAACCAAAACCGACCAGGTCCATGCCTTGGCCCGGGAACACGAGTTCCCCCTGCGGTGTATTATCGAAAAAGTGTAAAGATAGAATTGAGGTCTTTTTAAAAAGGTGCTATATTCAAAAGAGGAGCAATGAATGAAAATCAGCCGCCATGTGCAGGCTATCATTAACGCCGCGTACAATGAGGCCCGGGTGCGGAACCATGAATACCTCACCCCGGAACATATCCTGTACGCGGCCCTGGCTTTCGATGAGGTTCAGGGGATCCTTGCCGCCTGCGGCGCCAACCTGGAACAGCTTAAACACGGTATGGAAAACTACTTTGAACAGAAGGTGCCGGTCCTGATCAATACCGAACCGACCCATACCGTGGGCTTTCAAAGCGTCCTGGAACGGGCGGTATTACAGAGCCAATCCTCCCAAAAGGACACCCTGGACGTGGCGGATATCCTCGTATCCCTTTACGATGAAGAGCGGAATTACTGCGCCTATTACCTCAGGAAGGTCGGGATAAAACGGCTGGAACTTTTAGAGATTCTGTCCCATGGTTTTGACGGGGAAGATGAACAGACCTTTAGTTTCCACAAGGTGGACAATCATATCCTGGGGGGTATGGAAGAACCCAAAGAAGATATCGCCGAAGAGGAAGCCCAAAAAACCAAAACCGCCAAAAAAAGCGCCCTGGAGCGGTATGCCACCGAGCTGACCACCCTGGCCCGGGAGGGGCGGCTGGAACCAGTTATCGGCCGGGAAGCGGAATTGGAACGGACCATCCAGGTGCTGTGCCGGCGGCTTAAAAACAACCCCGTCCATGTAGGGGATTCGGGGGTGGGAAAAACCGCCATCACCGAGGGTCTGGCCCAGCGTATCGTGGCGGGAAAAGTTCCCCCCACCTTGAAGAATTTTTCCATCTTTTCCCTGGACATGGGGGCCCTGGTGGCGGGAACCAAATACCGGGGGGATTTTGAGGAGCGGGTCAAGCGGGTTGTTGAGGAGATGCTCAAAAAAGAACGGGCCATCCTCTTTATCGACGAGATCCATACCCTCGTGGGGGCCGGTTCCGTGTCCGGGGGCGCCCTGGACGCGTCGAACCTCCTGAAACCGGCCCTGACCTCGGGGAAGATCCGTTGCATCGGCTCTACCACCCATGAGGAATACGGCAAATTCTTTGACAAGGACCGGGCGCTCTCCCGGCGTTTCCAGAAAATCGATATTCCCGAACCCTCCGAAGAAGACGCCGTGGAGATCCTCCGGGGCCTCAAGGCTAAATACGAGGATTACCACCAGGTACATTACAGCGACGAGGCGGTGGAAGGGGCGGTCCGGCTCTCCGCCCAGTACATCACCGAGCGGCGGCTTCCGGATAAGGCCATCGATGTGATTGACGAAGCCGGCGCTTTTGCCCGGATCACGGCGTTTAAGGAAGCGGAAGTCCACGCGGAACCTCCTTCCGGGGAGCAGGAAGAAAATCACCAAAGCGCCAAAGAACGGATCGTTTTTTCGGGAAATACCGAAAAAATAAATTTCCCCTTTGCCACCCCGGGAAAAACCATCCCCCGGAAATCCCCCGCCCGGGAAACGGCGCCGGGGCCCGTGGAAAGCCCTTCCACCCTGCAGGAAGGAACCGTGGAGATTATCGAAATAGGGCTTCCCCTCATCGAGTCGGTGGTTTCCCGGATCGCCCGGATCCCGGAACGGTCCGTGGCGGGGAGCGAAAAGGATAAACTCAAGGCGCTGGAAGAAAAACTCCGGGAACGGATATTTGGTCAGGACGAAGCGGTGGCCCTGGTGGTAAAATCGGTCAAGCGGTCCCGGGCCGGCTTCCGGGCCGAAAACAAGCCCGTGGCGAATTTTCTTTTTGTGGGCCCCACCGGGGTCGGTAAAACCGAATTGGCTCGGAGCCTCGCGGATATCCTGGGGATCTCCATGCACCGGTTTGACATGAGCGAATATCAGGAAAAGCATACCGTATCCCGGCTTATCGGCTCGCCCCCGGGTTATGTGGGTTACGAAGACGGGGGGCTCCTCACCGACGCGGTACGGAAGCAGCCCCACAGCGTGGTCCTGTTGGACGAAATTGAAAAGGCCCACCCGGACATTTACAATATCCTCCTCCAGATCATGGATTACGCTACCCTGACCGACAATAACGGCCGGAAGGCGGACTTTCGGAATGTGGTCTTTATCATGACCAGTAACGCCGGGGCCCGGGATATCGGGAAAAGCCTTATCGGGTTTGGGGAACGGCTTATCGACGAAACCGTGGTGGACGGGGCGGTGGAACGGATCTTTACCCCGGAATTCCGCAACCGCCTGGATGGGGTGGTCCGGTTCAACCACCTTTCCCGGGAGGTGATGGTATCCATAGTCAAAAAGGAACTGGATCTGTTTACGACCCAGTTGTCGGATAAAAAAGTAACCCTGGAAGTAACCGAATCCTGTATCGATCATTTGGCCGAAGAAGGGTATAGCCGGGAGTTTGGCGCCCGGAATGTGGGCCGTATCATCGAAGACAAGATCAAGGGCTTTTTTGTGGATGAAGTCCTCTTCGGCGCCTTAAGCTCCGGCGGTTCCGCCCGGGTGGACTGGCGGGATGGGGAATACCGGATCGAGGTGCTTGCTTAAGGGAAAACCCCAGGAGGTTCCGGTGGAGGGCTGGAAAAGCTCCGGTCCCGATCCGGACTTCCCCTATCTTACCGAAGACATGCGCTTTTCCTTTCCTTCCCCCGAGGGGTCCCCGGACGGCCTCGTGGCAATCGGGGGGAATCTTTCCCCGGGGATGCTCCTTTCCGCCTATGAACAGGGGATATTTCCCTGGTTTAATCCGGGGGATCCCCTGCTCTGGCAGTCCCCGGACCCCCGGTTCGTAATTTTTCCCGAAAAACTTCACGTCTCCGCCTCGATGCAACGGCTTTTAAAAAAAGGCGTATTTGAGGTGGCCCTGGACCGGGATTTTGCCTCGGTGATCCGATCCTGCGCCGACATGGAACGCCCCGGCCAGGGGGGAACCTGGATCACGGGCGACATGATCCGCTCCTATACGGAACTGCACCGTCTGGGCTGGGCCCATTCCGCGGAGAGTTATGTCCGGGGGGAATTGGCCGGGGGCTGTTACGGCATCAGGCTCGGGCGGGTGTTTTTTGGGGAATCCATGTTCGCCCGCGTTTCCAACGCCTCCAAGGCCGCGTTTTTGACGCTGGCGCGGTTTCTCTTTGCCGACGGGACCGCCTTTATCGACTGCCAGATCCCCACGGATCATCTCCGCAACCTCGGGGGCGAAGAGATACGCCGCCGGCGCTTTTTACGGCTCCTCCGGGACACCCTGGCCGAACGCCGGAGCGAAGCGGATATCGATGCCCTGGATCGCCGGGGCAACTGGGGAGATCGGTACCGGATTTGACCCTTTTAAGGCGCCTCATTTGCCTTTTCCTGTTTTTTTTATTATATTTGTTTTGTACTGTTGATTTAAAAAAGACGTTAAAAATAACGAGAGGGTTTTTATTTGGTTTCTAAATTTTTGTATTGCATCTTGATTGTTTTGGCAGCGGTTTCTTTGGTATTGTTTGTGGCGGGGTGTGAGAAACCCCTGATTGCCATTATAGATTCGGGAAAGACCGTGGATGAAGAAAACCCGGCTTCTCCTGATCCCGGTGTCGGAAACCCGGATCTGTCGAATCCCGGTCCCTCAACCCCGGCTTCCCCGGATCCCGGCGCCGGAAACCCGGATCCGTCGAATCCTAGTCCCTCAACCCCGGCCTCCCCGGATCCCGGCGCCGGAAACCCGAATCCGTCGAATCCCCCGAATCCCGGTACGCCCCCCACACCGCCCCCGGCCGCCAAAAATCCCGAATGTTATGTATTCTCCCGGGGAAACAGCCCTGGTTCCGGAGATGATCCTTCCGGGGGGCCCTTTGCCTCAGTGCCGGCGGCCCTGACCCACATACGGACCCTTTACCGGGGCGGTAAATGGCCCTCCGGTAAAAGCGCCGTCATCGTGGTCAGCGGTACCCTTACCGGTTCCGGCGCCTTCGGAAGCAACAAAGCAATGGTCGATATTTCCGGTACGGGTAATTATCCGCCGATTATTCTGGAAGGGGACCCCACCCGGCAGGGGGTGCTGGACGCCAAAGCGACCGCCGCCAATGACGGCCGGGTTCTGTATATCGCGAACAACCGGGTAACCCTGGGCAGCGGCCTGACCCTCACCGGGGGACACACCCTCTGGGGGGGCGCGGTGCTGGTGGGCACCAACGGTTCAGCCTCCGAGGGGGAGTTCATTATGGCCGGCGGAGAAATCAGCGGGAACAAGGCCCAGAACGGCGGCGGCGTTATGGTCTATAAAGGCAGCATGACCATGACCGGGGGAATCATAACCAACAATACCAACACCGATACGAGCAATGTCCTGGGGACCGGGGGTGGCGTATATATATACGAAGACACCATCTTTACCATGTCCAACGGAACCATCAGCGGGAACGGCGGGAACAAAACAGAGAAGGGCGGCGGGGTACTTATAGAAGGCCACGGCCTTTTCACCATGAACGGCGGGGAAATCCTCAATAACACTTCCGTACAAGAGGGAGGAGGGGTGTACATCACGGGATATGGTACGTTTACCATGACAAACGGGACCGTGAGCGGTAACCAAAGCGCCGTCGACGGCGGGGTAGGCAAGTCCCCCTTTGGCGCAAAATTTATCCAAACCGGAGGAACCGTCAGCGGGAATACACCCTAAGGGCTTTGGACTAAAAAATACGCTTAAGCGGCATTACGGACCCCAGGGATGAAGGCGGGCTTTCATCCCTGGGGTCCGTGTTTTTTAAAATTGGTAATTATTGACATTATCGATCAGCGGATTTATAGTATTTAAGGTTGTTCCAAGTTTTGGAACACGTTCATGTTCCATAAGCGGGCTTTTGAATCCGGCGTCATGAAGGCGCTTTCGGTGGATTTGGGGTGAGGGTTTCTTACCCACGGCCCTGTCGCACGGTTGTTGATTTTCAAGCCGTCTTATGGCAACTCCGGAAATAAATACCATGAAGGTATTCTCTGCCCACGGGCAGGCAAATGTTTTGGTATTTTATTTTTTGGAGGTGTTTGTATGCACATGGCCGATGCGTTAATTTCCCCCCTGGTGGGGGGAGTCATGTGGGCCGCCGCGGCGGGTTCCATTGCCTATTCCACGGCAAAAATCAAAAACGAATTGGGGGAGAAAAAAGTACCCGTCATGGCGGTGACCGGGGCCTTTGTTTTTGCCGCCCAGATGATCAACTTTACCATTCCCGCCACCGGTTCCAGCGGACACATCGGCGGGGGTATCCTGCTGGCAGGCCTTTTGGGGCCCTTTCCCGCCCTGTTGACCATCGCCGCGGTTTTGATGATCCAGGCCTTGTTTTTTGCCGATGGAGGGCTTTTGGCCCTCGGCTGTAATATCTTCAATATGGGGATTATCCCCTGCTTCATCGCGTATCCTTTACTATTTAAACCGCTGCTGCGAAAGGGCTTTTCCGTACCCCGGCTCGGCGGGGCGGCCCTGCTTTCGGTGGTGGCGGGCCTTGAACTTGGAGCCTTGGGGGTGGTGCTGGAAACCCTCTTTTCAAGGATAACCGCCCTTTCCTTCTCCACCTTTGTTTTGCTTATGCTGCCCATTCACCTGGCCATCGGCGTGGTCGAGGGGATAGTAACCGCCCTGGTCCTCAATTTTGTGTATAAAATGCGGCCGGAGATTCTGGAAAGCAGTGAACGGCGGATACCCCTGGTGAAAACCGTACCGGTAAAAAAGGTAGTGCTCCTTCTGGGCCTTATCACGCTTCTGGTGGGGGGGATCCTCTCGATTTTCGCCTCCGCCTATCCCGACGGGCTTGAATGGGCCCTGGAAAAAACCGCCGGCACCGCGGAGCTGGAGGCGGATGGTCCGGTCTTCAGGCAGGCGGCGGCCGTACAGGAGGCTACTGCTTTTATGCCGGACTACAATTTTCCGGATGCCCCGGAGGATGGTTCCGCCGCGGGAACCGCCCTGGCGGGTATGGTGGGGGCGGCCCTCACCTGCCTGCTTGCGGGGGCGGCGGGGTTCATCATTTACCGGATAAAACTCCGTAATTCGGGAAATGCTGCATAAAATAGGAGAGCTTTATTCCCTGGAACAATTAGCCTCAGGGAATAGCCTCCTTCACCGGCTGCATCCGGGGATCAAGATGATCGCCACCCTGTTTTTTTTGGTGACGGTCATCTCCTTCGACCGGTACAGTTTCGGCCGGTTACTGCCTTTCCTTTTTTATCCCAGCGTTACCATGGCCATGGCGGGGATCCCCCTCAAATTGCTCGTAAAACGTACCGCCGTAGCCCTGCCGTTCTGTCTTTTCGCAGGGCTCTCCAACCTTTTTCTTGAGGGAAATACGGCCCTGGTCGCAGCCGGCATCCCCCTCAGTTATGGCTTGATTTCTCTTTTCACCCTGATTCTGCGGACGAGCCTCTGCGTGCTCGCGGTATTGATCCTGGCGGCGGTCACCCCCTTTACCCAGCTTTCGGATCAGTTGCGGTCTTTTTATGTGCCTCCGGTTTTTATCACCCTTCTGGAAATTCTCTACCGGTATATCCCGGTCCTTCTCTCGGAAGGAGCCTCCATGGTTTTAGCCTATACCATGCGGGGCGGCAGGGCCCGGGGGATCAGGATGTCCCACATGGGGAGTTTCGCGGGTTTTCTGTTTCTCCGCAGTGCCGACCGGGCGGAGCGGGTTTATAACGCCATGAAGTGCCGGGGGTACTCGCTCCGGTTTCCCCCAAAACGGAAGCGGCCTTTGGTCCTTCGGGACGGGATCTTCCTTACCCTGGTGTGCGGCGGTTCCCTCCTTTTCAGGATGGTGGATATTCCCCTTTTTCTCGGTTCCGCTTTGGGCAGGTTAGCAGCATGAGGGAAGCCCGACCGGGGTTTTCGGAGGGTCCCCTTATAAGCTTGCGGCAGGTAACGGCGGCTTACCCCGACGGCACCGAGGCGATCCGGGGGGTGAGTTTTGAAGCGGCCCCCGGGGAAAGGATCGCCCTGGTGGGGGCGAATGGCGCGGGTAAAACGAGCCTGCTCCTGGTCCTCTCGGGGGTTTTGCCCCTGCTGGCCGGGGAATTTACCCTGGACGGCATTACCTTAAAGGCCGGCTCGGAAAAAAAGACGCAGGGTTCCAAACAGGACAGGACGTCCCCCCTTGAGGAACTGCGCCGCCGGGCGGCCCTGGTCTTTCAGAATCCCGAAGATCAGCTTTTCATGCCCACCATCTACGAGGATCTGGCCTTTGGGCCCCGTAACATGGGGATGGACGAGGGGGAAGTACGCCTGCGGGTAGAGGAGGTCCTGGAAAAACTGGAAATAGGCCGCCTCCGGGATCGATCCCCCTTAAGACTCTCGGGGGGCGAAAAACGGATAGCCGCCATCGCCTCGGTATTGACCATGAACCCCCGGGTGCTGCTCTTTGACGAACCGACGGTTTTTCTCGATCCCAAGGCCCGGCGGACCCTGGCCCGGGTTATGGCCTCCCTGCCCCATACCAAGCTGGTAGCTACCCACGACCTCAATTTCGCGGCGGAAGCCTGTGACCGGGTTATCCTCCTCCGGGAAGGCAGGATCCTGGACCAGGGCGGGGTAACGGATATGCTTAAAAACAATGAGCTTTTAGACAAAGTGTTTCTGTAGCGGGCCGGGGTTAAAGGCATATTAATTGGCTCAGAATGAAAGCCCTTTGGAATACCGCCGCAGTCTCGATAAATGGGAAGAAAGCGTCGGCCTTTGACCTTAACCGCCAGGGGATAGACATAACGGCCCTCCTAGGAGTTTGTTGCGCTTCGCGCGTAAACACACCAAAAAGCGCCTTACAGGCGCTTTTTTACCTTGCAAACTCCTAAAGCACGCCGGTTAATCGGGATTTTTGCGGTGCTGGTGATGCAAAAATCCACAAGTGCGGGAGGCTGCTAGGCCCCGGGAAATTGGCAGATCCCTTTGTTCCGGGTGTTCCCCGAAATAGGACGAGAGGAGACGGGCCATGGCGGAAAGTTCCTGTTCCCGGGCCAGCAGGGTCTTTAGATAGGTGCCCCAGAGGAAGTTGCCACAAAAATAGGCAAAAAAACGGCGGGCCCTACTTAAAAGGAATTCCCGGGGCTGGTATTGCTCCAAAAGCTCAAGAAAACGGAGGGCAATTTCTTCGAGGTTGACCGTTTCCGGGAGAGATGCCGGGGAACGGGTTGGTTCGGAGCGGGCCGGGAAAAGCCTTCCGCGGACCTGGGCGAAGATCCAGGGAGCGCGGACCGCGAGGCGGCCGATCATAACCCCGTCGCAATCCCCCGCGACCCGGCGGACCAGGTCTTCGGCGCTGTCTATATCCCCGTTACCCACCACGGGAATGCCCAAAGCTCCCCGGAGCAGCCCTACGTATTCCCACCGGGCCCG
>JAITEG010000081.1 GCA_031282145.1 Spirochaetaceae bacterium
GGAGTATCCGGCGGTCTCAAAGTCGATGGCGACAATGCCTCGTTAAGCTAAATATACCACGATTGCTCTATCATATAATGAGAGGGCAAAAAAATATATCCCAAAATATCCAAAAAAAAACAAAAAAAAGTGCGCTTTTCCCCAGCCCGACGGGCGGGCGGGCGGCCCAGGCGGGCGGTTACCAATCCAGTTCCATCTGCCCTTCCTCCTTGTCAAGCCAGGCCCGGCGGCCGGAAAAGCGGGCTTTCCCGCCTTTCCGGGGGAAAAGTTCACTGTTCCAGCCGGCGGCGTCGGCGATGGACCGGGCCACGGGGAGTATCTGGGAATCGACGTAGTGTTCGTAATCCGGGGGCGCATGGGGAAGGGAAGCCGGTTCCGGGCCCTGCTCGGTCCAGAGGTATTCCACGGTTCCCCGGCGGCCCTTCCAGCCCAGGGCCCGGGCGGCCTTTACCTGGGGCGGGGTGGAAGCGGTATAGGTTTCCGGGGGCCGGGAGAGCCGCTTCCGGTATACCAGTTCCCCGTCCAAGCTTCCCGCCTTGAGGAGCCTCACGGTTTCAGAAACCTTCTCCGCAAATTCCGCCTCCCCCGCACCGGCAAAGACCATCGCCAAAAGTTCAAGCTGCACCCGCTTTGCCAGGGCCGTAGCGTCGCTCCGCACCGCCTCCATGCCCTTAACCTCCACGGATACGGTTCCGTTGGGGTGGAGGAGCGCGCCGCCGTAGCCCTTGGCCCGGCCCCGGACCTCCCCGGCCTCGTGGAAGCCCCGCAGCGGCGGAATCATAAAGCGCCTATAGGCTTTTTCAAACCGGAGTTCCATGAAGGAGCTCAGGCGGTATTCCTTTTCTACCTGCCGGGCGAGGGAGAGGTTGAGTTCCTTTGCCAAGCCCCCGCAGCGGTCAAGGAAATCCCCGAAGACCGCCCGGTCGTCCAGGCCCGTCTCCACAAACAGGGAATCCGTATCCCCGTACAGTACCGGACAGCCCTGCCCGGTAAACCAGTCCCGGGAAAAAAGCAGCCATTTCCGGGCAAAGGAGGTAATAGCCCCGGCCAATTCGGTACGGCCGTAACGGCAGGCGGCGGTTCCCAGGACTCCGTAAAAGCTGTTCATCAATATCTTATACACATGGGCGGCGATTTCATCCCCCGCTTCCAGGGCCCGGCGGCGGGACACAAAATATTGGGCGATCAAACCCGGCAGGACTCCCGGGGACCGGGAAAAGGCCGCGCCGTTTGGGGCGGTAATCGGGGAAAGGCCCTCCCCCGCGGAGCTTTCGGGGGAAAGCGCCCGCTCGTGGGTCAGGGGATCGATGTTGAAGGTCCGGATGATGGTGGGGTAGAGGCTGCGGAAATCAAACACCGCGATGTTCCTGAAAAGACCCGGCCGGGGATCCAGGACGGTTCCCCCGGCGGCCCCGGAAACCCGGCGGGAAAGGTACGGGGGCGGGGCGATACGGCGGACCCCCAGTTCCAGGGCGTAGATCCGCTCAAAGCTCACCACGCTGGTCCAGGCCTTGTCCAGGGACACTCCGGTAAGGGAGGCCCGTTCCAGGGTAAGCCGGAAAAGGCCGGTTTTGGCGAGGATGCGGAGGACCAGCTCCGCATCCCGGTAACAATAGGCGCCGAAGGTCCGCTTGTCTTCCCGGTACAGGCGGTCCAGTTCTTCGGTTTTGTCCTTTCCCGAGGCGGCGACCAGCTTCCCCTCCCCCAGGACCTCCCGGGATACGGTCTGGAGGGTATAGTCGGAGAACCGCTGGGGCCCCGACCGGAGGACCCGCAGGGCATCCAGCACCTGGCGGCCCGGAATAAAGGCCGCCCCGGAGCGCCGTCCCTCCCCGGGAAAATACTTGGCCCGGTCGGCGGATCTTCCCAGGTTAAAGGGGAGCCGGAGGAAGCCGCAGCGTTCCGCCAGGCGGGGAAAGTCAAAATCAAGCAGGTTCCAGCCCGTAATCACATCGGGATCAATCCGGCGGATATCCTCGATAAAGGCGGCAAGCAGGGATGATTCATCGGCATGAAAGAAAAGATCAAAGCCACCCTGGGGGGAGCGGTCCCCTCCCTCCATAACGCCCGGGGCGTCCGGGCCTCCCAAAACCCTGACCAGGCCCTGGGCACGATGAAGGAGGCGGTCCTCCCTATCCCCCAGGGCGCTGGTCCAGCTAATCCCCACGGCCCTGAGGGAACCGTCCCCCATATCGGTCTCAATATCCACGGAGGCGGTTTTGAGGGGGACCTTCACCGGCCCAGAAACCGGCAGGAGCCGCGGATTGGGGAAAACCAGATCCACCAGGCGGCCGGGCCGGGACGGTCCCCGGATCTCCACCGGTCCCCGGATCTGCCGTTCCAGAAGAAAGGCCTCCTGAGGTTTCGTGTCCCCGTCAGGGCTGGGGATACCCGCCGTTTCCAGGAGCTTTACGGCGGCGGCCCGGTCCGCATACCGGGAAAAATCCAGGCGGAAGAGCTTTTCCCGGCCTGAAAAGGATTCCAGGCCGGCGGGGGCTTTTTGATGGGGCGGGGCATCCAGGGAGGCCCAGGCCCGCTGATCTTCCTCCCGGATATGAAGGGCGGGCCGCCAGCGCCCTTCCACCGCCGCAAAGGACCGGCCGTCTTCCAGGCGGCCCACAAAAAAGAGCCGGTCCCTTTGAAGGTCCGCCGAGGCATGGACGATGAAGCCCCGGACCGCGCCGGACTCCTCCGGAAGCCCGGATCCGTCAAAAATCGACTCATCCACCTGGTAATATACCCATAGCCCCATTTTACCCAAAAGAAAGCGAGGGCTCAAGTCAAACCCTTCCGGGCAAATACGGGAACCGTGCCTTATCGGAGACCATTTCGGTGGGTAGTTGTTTCGGAATTATCCTAAGTTTTCTTCAACTCACAGAGCTTCAAACGGGTTTGCGCCCGTTGAAGGGCCAGTTTAGCGTTGTCGATCTCGAATTTCAGCATGCCGAATTCCAGCGTTTCCTCGGCCTGGCGTTTGGCGGCCTCCGCCCGGGGGGCGTCTATCTCCTCAGGCCATTCCGCGGCGTCCACCAGCAGTACGGTTTTGTGGTGGGTCACCTCCAGGATGCCTTCGGTGGTAAAGGCGGCTTTCCACTGTCCCTGCTTGTCCCTGATGTTAAGCACACAGGGAATCACCGGGGCGGTAAAAAAGTCGTGGTTCGCGTAGATCCCTATTTCCCCATCCTGCAGGGTCACCGTCACCGCTTCCACGGAATCGGAATAAAAGAGCCGGTAGGGGGTATATACCTCAAAGGTAAACAGGTTCGGCATGGCCTATAGTTTCCCGTTTTTTTCCAACACGTCCTCAATTCCTCCGGCCATAAAAAAAGACTGTTCGGGGATGGAGTCACATTCGCCGTCCAGGATCATCTTAAACCCCCGGATCGTTTCTTTTACCGGTACATAGCGGCCGCTCATCGCGTTGTACCGTTCCGCCACAAAGAAGGGCTGCCCGAGGAAGCGCTGGACCTTCCGGGCCCGGGATACCACCAGTTTATCCTCCGGGGAAAGTTCGTCCATGCCGAGGATAGCGATGATATCCTGCAGTTCCTTGTACCGCTGGAGGGTCTGCTGGGTCCGCCGGGCGGTTTGGTAATGCTCCTCCCCCACCACCGCGGGGTCGAGGATCCGGGAGGTGGAGGCCAGGGGATCGACAGACGGATAAATCCCCAGCTCCACGATCTTCCGGGAGAGGACCGTGGTGGCGTCCAGATGGGCAAAGGTAGTGGCCGGGGCGGGATCGGTCAGGTCGTCCGCGGGGACATACACCGCCTGGACACTGGTAATGGACCCCTTGGAGGTACTGGCGATCCGTTCCTGGAGGGACCCCATCTCGTTGGCCAGGGTGGGCTGGTACCCTACGGCGCTGGGGATCCGGCCGAGGAGGGCGGAAACCTCCGCCCCGGCCTGGATAAACCGGAATATATTGTCCACGAAGAGCAGCACGTCCTGGCCGCCTGAGTCCCGGAAATACTCGGCCATGGTAAGCCCCGCCAGGGCGACCCGCATCCGAGCCCCCGGGGGCTCGTTCATCTGGCCGAAGACCAGGGCGGTCTTTTTCACCACCCCGGACTCGTTCATATCCTTCCACAAATCGGCCCCTTCCCGGGAACGCTCCCCTACCCCGGCAAAAACCGAATATCCCGCGTGTTCCATGGCGATATTCCGGATGAGTTCCATGATCAGCACGGTTTTACCCACCCCGGCGCCGCCGAAAAGCCCGATCTTGCCCCCCTTGGCATAGGGGGCGATCAGGTCTATGACCTTGATCCCGGTCTCAAACACCTCGGTGGCCGGTTTCTGCTCCTCAAAGCTGGGAGCCCCCCGGTGGATCGAAGCGTATTCGTCGTGGTTAAAGGGCCCCCGATCATCGATGGGCTGGCCGGTTACGTTAAACATCCGGCCCAGAACCGCCTCCCCCACCGGCACCCGAATGGGGTAACCCGTATCCACGACCTCAAGTCCCCGGGCCAAGCCCTCGGTGGCGGCCATGGCGACGCAACGGACCCGGTTATCCCCAATGTGCTGGAGGACCTCCAGTACCACCGTCCGGTCTCCGTCTTTAACTTCCAGAGCGTTCAAAATCGAAGGGATACAACCCGGTTCAAACCGGACATCCACCACGGGACCAACTATCTGTGTAACAATACCGCTATTGCCCATTCCTCACTCCTCGCCCAGGGCCTGGGACCCGGAAATTATTTCCGATACTTCCTGGGTAATACTTGCCTGCCGGGCCCGGTTGTAGTGGATCTGCAGAGTGGCAAGCATCTCCTCCGCGTTTTTGGAGGCCTCTTCCATAGCGGCCATCCGGGCACTCTGTTCACTCACATAAGATTCCACCAGGGCGCCGTAGATGATACCCTTGATATACAGGGGTACCAGGGAATCAAAAACCGCCTTCTCCGAAGGCAGATATTCAAACCGGAGTTCCGTCCTTTTTTGGCTTTCAAACTGGGCCAACTCGTTCTGGATTTTTTCCGCGTTCAGGGGGAGAATCTGCCGGATCGTCGGCAGCAGCTTAATGGTGCTGTACATGTGGGTATACACAATATATACCTCACTCAACATACCCCACAGGTATTGGGAAATAATATAATCCGTGATCTCCTTGGCGTTATCCACATCGGGCAGCCGGGAACGGAAGGAAAAGTTCTCCAGGATCAAATAAGGGGAATGGATGAAATACCGGTACCCAATGGCCCCCATCAGGATCAGGATGGGATTGGGGTGTTGGGCGCATAACTCATTCACCGTTTTAAAAATATTGGCGTTATATCCCCCGGCCAGGCCCTTATCGCTGGTCATCACCAATACCGCAACCCGGCCCGGCTCCCCGGCCTTTGTTTTCACAAAATATTCACTTTCCATGGTTTCGGCCCCGGCCAAAACATCGAACATGGATTTCTGGATCCGCCGGAAAAAGGGTTCCGTATCCTCCAGAACCCGCCGGCCCTTCCGCAATTTGGCGGTGGAAATAAGGTTCATCGCTTTGGTAACCTGGAGGGTCTGTTCTATGGCCCGCATCCGCAGCCGTACGTCCCGTAAATTCGCCATATCGTTCTACCTTGGGGAAAACTCCCGTTTAAGCTGCTTAAATTCCTCAACCACCGAGGTCAAGGACTGCTCCAATTCCGGCGTGATATTCCCGGTTTGGGCAATGGTTTTAAGGGTATCCTCAGACTGGGCCTTGAGGTGCTCAAGAAAAGCCGCAATAAAGGCGGACACCTCCCCAACCTTAACATCCATCAGATACCCGCCCGCCGCGATAAAGAGGATCGCCGCTTCCTCTTCCATGGCATAGGGTGAAAACTGAGGCTGCTTTAAGACCTCCATGAGCCGCTCCCCCTGGGCCAGCTTATCCTGGGTGGACTTATCCAGGTCACTGCCGAACTGGGCAAAGGCGGCCATTTCCCGGTACTGGGCCAAATCCAGCCGCAGCCGGCCGGAGATTTTCCGAATCGCCTTGGACTGGGCGGACCCTCCCACGCGGCTCACGGAAAGCCCCACATCTATGGCGGGCCGGAACCCGGAATTAAACAGCTCCGAATCCAGGAATATCTGGCCGTCGGTGATGGAAATAACATTGGTGGGAATATACGAGGAAATATCCCCCGCCTGGGTCTCCACGATGGGAATGGCGGTGATCGATCCGCCTCCTTTTTCAGGGGAAAGTTTAGCCGCCCGTTCCAGAAGCCGGGAATGGAGGTAGAACACGTCCCCGGGAAAGGCTTCCCTGCCCGGGGGCCGGCGAAGGAGCAGGGATATGGTCCGGTACGCCACGGCGTGTTTGGAAAGATCATCATACACCACCAGCACGTCCTTGCCCTGACTCATAAAATGTTCCGCCATGGCGCAGGCCGAATAAGGCGCCAGGTACTGGAGGGCCGCGGAATCCGACGCGGAGGCCAACACCACAAAGGTATAATCCATGGCCCCGTAACGCTCAAAGTTTTTTATGATCGCCGCCACGGAAGAGGACTTTTGTCCTATACCGCAGTAGATACAGTAGACCCCCTTGCCCTTTTGGCTGATAATGGCATCCACTGCCAGGGCGGTCTTTCCGGTCTGGCGGTCCCCAATGATAAGTTCCCGCTGTCCCCGGCCGATGGGGATCATGGCGTCCACCGAAAGGGTCCCGGTCTGGAGGGGCACATTCACGCTGCCCCGTTCTATTACCGGATGGGCGGGGCGTTCGATGGGAAGGTAGTCCTCCGCTTTCAGGGGGCCCTTTCCGTCTATGGTCTGCCCCAGGGGGTTTATCACCCGGCCTACCAGAGCCTGTCCCACCGGAACCGACACAACCTTGCCGGTTCCCCGGGCTTCCTCTCCGTCTTTTACCAGGGATTCCCCGCTTAAAAGCACACAGCCCACCCCGTTTTCTTCCAGGTTCAATATCATCCCTATAGCGCCGGAGGTAAATTCCACCAGCTCACCGTAAACGGCCTTGTCCAACCCGTAAACCGTGGCCACCGAATCTCCCACCTGGATCACAAAGCCCGTAGAATCCGAACTGACCTTCCCTTCCCATTGTTCAATTTGTTCCTGCAAAACCTTGGCAAGGTCTCCAAAATTTACCATGAAAAACCTCCGGCGGCAGGTATTTCCGCCGCCATCTTCTGTATTTGCCCCCGCAGGCTGGCATCCAGGGAAAAACCGCCCATCCGCAGCCGGCACCCGCCCAAAAGCTCCGGAACCTCGGTAACGGTCAGCCGTATCTCCCGGGCGCCGGTTCTTTGTTTCAGGAGTTCCCGGAGGGTATGCTGAAATTCCGCATCCAGCGGAAAGGCGGCTTCCACCGCAGCGGGCAGGATCCCTTCCCGCTGATCCAGGACTTTTTCAATTCCCTGAATCAAAAGTTTCCCCTGTTTTAAACGGCCCTTTTTTATCAGCAACACCACGGTTCCCAGGGCAAATCGCGTTCCCCGGTCCCCCGGATCAAAACCCGCTTTTATCAGGGCTTCCCCCAGCAGCCGGCCGGCCTCCCGGGAAGCCGCGGTTCCCGAGACCACACCGGAAACCCGCCCCATGGCGGAGATCAGGGCTTTTAACACCTCCAACCCCGCTTCGGCATAGGTTCCCGAGGCGCCCACAAAGGCCAACGCCCAACGTTCGGCAAGAAACATCAGGGGTTTTTCTCCAATTCCCGCAGGAGCATGACCGCCTGATTACGGCTGTCCTCCTGGGTTACTTCCCGCCGCAAAAGCCGGCCCGCGGCGCTGAGAACCAACGCGGCGGCCTCGGCCTTAAACGCGACCATGGCGGTATTCCGTTCAACCTCGATCTGCCGGCGGGCATTGGTAACAATCGCCTCCGCCTGGGCTTCTCCATCGGCAATTATCCGGCCGGCCTGTTCCCGGGCGCTTTCCCGGGCGTTCTTGAGGATAAGTTCCGCTTCTTCCCGGGCCTCGCCGAGTTTTTCCTCATGCTGCCGCAGCAGGGCTTTGGCCTGATTTTTATCCCGTTCCGCCTGTTCTATGTTGTCCGCGATCTTTTTGGTCCGCCCTTCCATAAATTTGGTGACCGGTTTAAAAAGGATGGCCCGGAGGATAAAATACAGAATTCCGATATTGATCAGGGTTACTATAAAGGTGACCCCGGAAAAATCAAGCATAACAAAAACCTTTTAACTGCCGGGGTTTCAAAACACCGGCAGATGAAACCACCGCCGCCGCGTTCATCTGAGGATAAGGAGGATTGAAACCACAAAGCCGTATATGGCGGTGGCCTCCGCCAGGGCGATACCCAGAAAAAACACGGTCTGTATTTTTCCTGACGCCTCGGGCTGCCGGGAAATAGCCTCGGCGGTTTTACCCGTGGCAATACCAATGCCGATGCCTGCCCCAAGACCAGCCACAACCGCGATACCCGCTCCGATAAGGTACATTAATTCCATACAAAACTCCCTATTTAAGCGCCTTCGAGGCCCAAGCCCCAAGGCGCATTAGTGTTCTACCTCCACCGCCTCGGCGATGAAAAGGGTGGTTAAAAACGTAAAAACAAGCGCCTGAATAAACCCGTCCAAAAAATCAAAATAAAGGGACACCACCGGGGGCACCGCGATAGGAGCGGCCCCTTCAATGAGGAGCATAATAATAAAACCCCCCAGGATATTTCCAAACAGCCGCAGGCACATGGAAGTGGGCCGGATGATGTATTCCAGCAGGTTAAAGGGCAGCATCATGGGGATGGGCTTGAGGAGGTTTTTGCACCATCCCTTAATACCCCGGACCTTAAGGCCGCTCACCAGCACCACCAGGATCGAAAGGATCGCCATGGCGGCGGTCAAATTGATGTCCCGGGTGGGGGGCCGGATGGAAAAAGGCGGCTCCTGACCAAAGGCCCCCACCGGGGAGAGGACCGGTATAATATTGGCCAGGAGCAAAAACAGAAAGATCGTCCCGATGAAGGGGCCATAGGTTTGTGCCCGGCGGCCAAAATGGTCTTTTGAAAAATTATTGAGAAATTCCATCATGGCTTCCAGGATCACCTGGGGGCCCCGGGGAACCTCTTTTAAGCGCCGGGTGAGCGCTAGGGAGGCGATAATCAAGACCGCCATAACCACCCAGGAGATAAACACCGTTTCATTAATATCGATAGAACGTATTTCCTGCCCCCATATAACGAGGGGCTTATCCTGGAAAATGGGGATAGAAAAAATAACCTTGAATTCTTCTAAGGATTCTTTAATATCCATAGCATCGTTCCCTACGAGCCCTTTTTTAATCACCGGCCGCCGGCAAAAGCAAAAACCCTTAGGCCGGCTTCACCCCCTGATATTTCAAGACCCTTTCCCCTAATAAAAAGCTTAATCCTTTTTGAAGAAAAAATCATCCTTAAAATATTTTTTTAACAATTCTTCCGAAACCGCATCGTTCCGGCTCATCGTGGTATACGTCGCCTCAAGAAAGCCCTTGGTAAGGTAAAAACAGCCCAAAAGAAAGAATTCCGACACCTTGGTAACGATCCCCATGGCCTGATACATCCGTACCGTGCTGTCCAGGACAAAATCGGTCATAAGATATTCGATAACCACCTGCTGGGCCAGGTTAACCGCGTAGATCAACTCGGAAACGGGGAAACTCTCCGCCATCCGCTCCTTGCCCAGTTTAACGAAGAATTCCCCCACCAGCCTCCGATCCAGTCCCCGATCCAAAGTACGGGCCAAAAGGGGGTAAAAGGGTATATCCGCCTCGATCAACTGGTCATCGGACAGGGCATTGTAGTTTTTCAACTGAGGAGAACGGCGAATTTTATCCTTCCATCGAACCGCAAAATCCCGGGCATTTAAATTTATCGTATCAATAAGTACATGATCGACCATAAAGGTATCATAAGCCTATTAAAAAATATGATCAAGGGCGGTTTCGGCGGCGGCACCTTACCCAAAAGAACGGCCCCCGGGGAGCGTCCCCCGGGGGCCGGCCCCCGCTTCCTATGCGGGAGGCTGCTATCTCCCGATTACCAAAAACCGGTACCCCAGGGAAAGAACCAGGCGGCTCCGGCGGTATTGCAGGGCGTTCCCCTCGACAACGGAGAGCCCTATGTCGATGCCGTACCGCAGCCCCCCGAAGAGTTCGCCGGGGCCCAGGGGATAGGTCAGGTCCATCCCCGCCATAAGGCCCAGGGGCAGGGTCGGCTTCTCCCGGTAGGTATTCCCCCAGAGGGACAGGATATAATAGGGACCCCCCAGGAGGGAGAGGCCAAACTCGTCCAGGTCCAGGAGGAGCTTGACGAGCAGGGGGAAGCGCATGAACAGCGTCATATACTGGTCCGTGGTGTGTACGCGGCTGCCGCCGCTGGTTTCTACCTGGAAGGGGGAAAAGGATGCCAGGCCGACTATCCCCTCTGCCTGGAAGCCCAGGCGCCGCCAGGGCCGGAATTCCACGGACAGGACCGCCTCCCCGCCGAAACTCATGATCGTGGTCCCTTCGTAGTTCTCGGTGGGCCGGATGGATTGGCTGTCCAGGGCCCCCCCGATCCCCAGGCCCAGGTAGAGCTTCGGGAAGGAGCGCCGCTCCCGGGGGCCGGTCCCGCCGGTTCCGGCCCCCCCGGCTCCGTTTTCGGCTTCGCCGGCCCCGCCGGCTCCGGTTCCGGTTCCGGCCGCTTCCCCGGCTTCCCCGTCGGTCCCGGCCCCGGCGGCCACGGCCGCCCCCTCCGCCAGGGCGGGTATCTTGGAGAACACCCAGGTCACCAGGGGAGGCAAATAGCCCTCGGCCTCCTCCAGGTTTTCGGCCACCAGCTCGTCGGTGTACACCAGGGCCCCGCTCGCCCCTTCCCACAGCCACATCTGAAAGTGCTGCATGTCCTCGTCGTCAAAGTAATATTCCCCGGTGAGGGCGTAGGGCGTCCCCGCAAGGAGGGAGGAATCCGGGGGGGCGTCGGGCTGGGAGACGGGGGTGTCCAGGGACTGGGGGGTAAGGTCCGGGAGGCTTCCCATGGCGGTGATGGCGGCGTCCCGGAGGCGGCCGCTCACGGCGGGGTCGTCCCCGGCAAAGGGCATCACCGCGGTATCCAGCGGGCGGGCGGCGGCCGGACAGAGCGCCATGAGCAGGGAACAAATAATGACGAACCGCGCGCGGGGGTCAAAGGGTACCCGGCCGCGCAACGGCCCGCCGTGCAACGGCCGGTTCATGTTTTCCGCTTCAGTACGCATGGTGAACGCTCCTTTCCCGCTATTCATGCAAACCCGGCGCCCGGCACATTCCGGCCCGCCGGGTTTTGTTCCGCGGGCGTTGGTCCCGGTTCAGGGGATGATGGTCGAGACGATCTCGCCGAAGGGGCCTTTGATGCCTTCCCGCTCGATTTCCCAGCGGCCCGCCATATAGAGGCGTTTGCCCCGGTCCTCCTCATCGAAGGGGAGGGTGAGGGGGCTGTCCGTGTCAAAGGAGGAATTGATGAGTTCCTTGATGCCCGCGGGGGGGTGGTCCAGGATCGCCCAGCAGACCTCGATGCCGTGGACGTCCGCGGGTTTGGCGAGGCCGCTCTCGTCGATGTAGGGTATGACGACCTGCCGGGGGCGGCCGGCCCGGGGGGTCAGTATCGGGATGCTGGTGGGGGCGGGGATGTGGTCCCGCCGGGGGCGTTTGTTGTGGAGGCCGTCCGCCTCCCGCTGGGCGTTGGTCACCTGCTTCCACATGAGCCACTGGCCCACGAAGGGCCGGACGACCGCCTCCGCGCCGATGCGGGCCTGGTCTTTGGCCACGGTCACCTCGGGGGTGTGGGGGACCAGGGTGGGGCTGTAGGCCGTGTACCAGGCGGCGTAGGTGGTGTTGAGGAGGGTTACCTCCGATGCCGGGATGTGGTTCCAGATCGGGCTGGAACCGGAAGTCTTGGCGTTGACGTCCTGGACCAGGTTCTTGAACCAGGTGTTGAAGTCAGCGTCGTTTGCCGGAATGTAGTCTTCATGTGCTGCCATACTTTTCTTCTCCTTTACCGTGGTTTTGGAACGTTCCAGAATGGTTTTGGAATGTTCCAGAATGGTTTTGGAATGTTCCAGAATGGTTTTGGAACGTTCCAGAATGGTTTTGGAACGTTCCAGAATGGTTTTGGAATGTTCCAGAATGGTTTTGGAACGTTCCAGAATGGTTTTGGAACGTTCCAGAATGGATCTGGAACGTTCCAGAATGGATCTGGAATGTTCCAGAATGGCCCCCTACCGGGGGGGGGCGCTCACCTACCGGTATACAACGATTGCCTACCGG
>JAITEG010000005.1 GCA_031282145.1 Spirochaetaceae bacterium
ATCAGATCCTCGATGTCGTTTTTGTTCCGGCGGCTGATCTCGTTCACCCGGCTCACCGCGTCGTTGATCTGATCCGCCCCGGCAGCCATCTCGTTCATGCCGCCGGCAATTTCCTGGGTGATGGATTCCAGGGTCCGGCTAACGGCCATAACTTCTTTGCTGCCGGCGTTCATCTCCCCGGAACTTTCCTTGACGCCCCCGGTTATTTCATTAAGCTGGCCCACCGCGCTCAGGATCTGCTTGCTCCCCTCATCCTGTTCCTCCATGGCGTTCCGTATATTATCCTCCTGATCCGAAACGGTCTTTACCCCGGAATCGATGGCGTCAAATTCATTCAGCACATTGTTGGTTGACCGGGTGATCTTGTCTATGGAATCCTTGATCTTCTTCAATACCCCGCTGATGGTCTTGGACTGTTCCCCGGAAGATTCGGCCAGTTTGCGAATCTCGTCGGCCACTACCGCGAAGCCCTTGCCCGCTTCTCCGGCGTGGGCCGCTTCAATGGCGGCGTTCATGGACAGGAGATTTGTCTGGCTGGCGATATTTTCCATAACCGCGTTGATCTCCAAAAGTCCCTCGGAGTCCCGTGCGATCTCCTGAATGTCCGTTGCCACATCCTGCAGCCCCGTATGGCCTATGCCGGAAGCCTCCGCCAGATTCCGGACGTTGCCGGAATTCTTAACCAGGGTAGCGGTAACGGACTGAATGTTGGCAAGCATCTGTTCAATGGCCGATGAGGACTGGGCGACGCTCTCCGCCTGTTTATCTATCTGGGCGTTGAGGTTGTTGATATGGGCGCTTATTTTTTGCATGACGCCGTTCGCTTCCGCAACCTTGCCGCTTTGATTGCCCACCTGGGCTTTCATACTTTGAATATTGGCGGTAATTTCGTTGATCGCCGCGGCGGTGGCGTCCATATTGGCGGAAAGGTCCGCGCCGGTTTGGGACAGGGACTGGGCCTTTTTCCGGATCATCAGAATAAGGCCCCGGATTTTATCCAGGGTACTGTTAAAGGAACGGGTCATATCCCCGATTTCGTCCCTGCCGCGGGTTTCCAGGCGCCTGGTCAAATCCCCTTCGCCTATATCGTTCAGGACCAGCGCCATCCTGTTCAGGGGATTGCTGATGGACCGGGCCACGAAAAAAGCCCCCGCCGAAACAAGGAAGATCATCAGGACGGCAATAATGACTCCGGCCAGAAGCATCCGGTAAATGGGGGCGGTGATAACCCTGCCGGGAACGCCCACCAGAAGCGCCCAGGGAGTAGTAGTGTTTCCAATAACGATGGGTACGTTGATAAAAAACATATTTTCCTTAAATTGGGGTACATAATTGGTAAAGGAAAACTGTTTCCCCTGTTGTACCGCATTCCGCAAATCGTTCAGGTAGGGGCCGGCGATGTCCCGCTCCGTTTCCATCATGGACTTTCCCATCCGGCTTGCGTCAAAATGGGCGCTGACCAGCCCCCCGTTGCTGTACACCATCGCGATGGTCCCCTCGTAGGGTTTTATCCGCTCCGCCTGCCGCTGGATAGCGTCCAGAGCAAGATCGACGCTTACGCTTCCCACGAAGCGGCCCTTGTTCTTGATCGGTATGGCGGCGGTGGTCATCAGCACATATTGGCCGTTGACTTCATAGACATAGGGTTCGACCAGGGTCTCATTCCCGGTCCGTTTCGGTATAAGGTAATAGTCGCCCTTTCCGGGGATTTCATAGTTCACCAGCGGCTGCAGGGTGACGCTGGTACCGGTCCTGAACCAGTAGGGGATAAAGCGCCCGCTCCGGTCCGTCCCTGCGGTATTGACAAATTCCGCGTCCAGCCCGTCAAGGGCATCGGGTTCCCAGCCGGCCGCGACGCCAATAACTTCCGGGTTCTCCTCGGCCAGAGTCCTGATCATCAGACTGAAGAAAGGCCGCCGGGCCGCCCGGTCTATTTCCTCATATCTTGACATAATCTGGCCGGCCGTGCGGACCGCGTCCAGGAAGATTTCCAGCCATATCTTGATCTGCAGGGCGTCTTGATTGGCCAGGTTGGTTATTTCACTTTTGGTAAGATTGCTTATCTGTTTTTGGGCGAGGGCCAGAATGGTCCACGTCAGGGCGCCGATCCCGGCAAGGTTCAGGACGATAATCATAACAATAAGTTTCTTGCCTATCTTCACAGGGTACTCTCCTTACACGAATTGAGTATTGTATTGCCATTGCCAACAAGTTAAAAGGGAGAGCGCGTTGTTCTCAAAGCGTAAGATGTTTTGTCCAAAGAGGGGTATTTTTTAGGCTCCTTGCGCCGTCTGTTTCATGGGCGGCGGCGCTACGGAATCCCGGACTGCCCCTGCTCCTTTTCTCCGGAATATACGGATCCTTAACCTGTTAATAGTGATTATAATACGGTAAAAAACTATAGAAAAATACATTCTTACAAAAAATTGCAGAAATATACGATATTTTGAATTATTTGTAACTGATACCCTGTTTGGACTAAATCTACCGGTATGGGCAATTATCAAGGATTAACCACTAACCACACGAACCACGCAAACTTGGCCCAAAACCTCATGAATACAAGAAATCCAGGTAAAATCAGAACTATCGAAATGAAAGTTCGTAGCGTTGGTGGGGTCGAACCGAAGGTTCGTTGTGGTTATCCCCTTATCCATGCCTTTAGTCCAATCAAGGTACTGCGCTACCTTTTCAGGCCGGTCGCCGTGCCGAGCATGTTATCGCTGGTTTGTATGGTCCGGGAATTGAACTCGTAGGCGCGTTGGGCTACGATGAGGTCTACCATTTCCCGCACCACCGATACGTTGGACATCTCCAGAAACTTGTGGTATATCTTGCCCATGCCGTCAAAGCCGGGCCGCCCCGGAATGGCGTCCCCGGAAGCGCCGGTAATTTTAAACAGGTTCTCGCCCACCGCGGTGAGTCCCACGGGATTGGGAAAGCGGTAGAGTTCTATCTGGCCCACTTC
>JAITEG010000094.1 GCA_031282145.1 Spirochaetaceae bacterium
ATCCCCTCCTTTGAGTACGAGTTGGTTGAATTGAATAGGTACCGGGTTGAAGACCTGGTCCGGTATGGGGACGCCTTATCGTTCATTCTATTGGTGGATCGTATTCAGAATAGGGAGGAGCTAAAGGTGTTGAAAGATTTGCCCCAGGAATATTTAGAGAAAATAACATTGAAAATCCCTGAGGGGATGAGTAAACTAATCAGGGATGTAATTACGGTATTGTTGGAACGGCTGGAGGTCCCGCCTGAGGAGATAGTGGCGGTGACAGAGTATGTAGAGAAACGGGAGGATCGGACGATGTTTGACGGATTTGTAGCAGCGGTATTAGAGGATAGGCAGCTGGCCCGGGAGGAAGAACGGGCGGAAGCCTATCGGGAGAAGCTGGAATCGGCCCGGATGCTCAAGGAGGATGGCGTTCCGGTGGAGGTCATTGCCCGAAGCCTGAAGCTGAGCGTGGAAGAGCTTCTCTCTCTAAAGGTCTCCGGTTTTGGGGAAAACGCCGGAAAGTAAAGATTTTCTAAAACCCATATCTTTAAGTATATATCCCCATATTATCCCTGGTCATCATTTTGCCCATAAAAAAACCACGACAATCCCCCTAACGCGGCCGTTTCTCTGAAATCCGGCGGTTTTCTGTTCCCGTCCCACCGGTTTTACTTGGTAAAGGATTCAAGCGCCCCTCCGATTTATCTGTAATTCTATATCGATATGAGGATATCTATATGCCAAATTTATATTTCATAATTTTTTTCAAAATTGCTACTATGGGAAACGTCATGGCAAAGGAGGAGAGCCGATGAATTGGTTGGAAAGCGTTACTACCATTGAACAGATGGAGGCGGATACCGCAAAACTAAAAGCGATAGCCGGCGCGATCAGGGCGGAAACCTGGGAAGATCGTAACCGGAATCAGACCCCCCACTGTAAATTCGGTGAGGAAGGGCTTTGCTGTAAAAACTGTTCCATGGGGCCCTGCCGGATAACCCCCAAAGCTTCCCGGGGTATCTGCGGCGCCGACGCTCACGCCATTGCGGGCAGAAATTACCTGCGGACCGTGGCGGCGGGGACCGCGGCCCATTCGGATCATGCCCGGGAGATCCTGCACGTCCTCCTCCAGAGCAGCCGGGAAGGAAATTACCCGGTGCGGGACGAACAAAAACTCATCAACCTCGCCCGGGAGTGGGAAATTGAGACCGAGGGCCGGGATATCTATGACATCGCCCATGAGGTTGCTGAGACGGGGCTCGCGGAATTCGGTAAAACCCACGGAACCCAGCGTTTTCTCAAACGGGCCAACCCGGAACGGCAGCGGGTGTGGCATGACCAGGGCATTGAGCCCCGGGCCATTGACCGGGAAATCGCCGCTTCCATGCATATGACCAATATGGGAAACACCGCGGATGCCGAAGCCCTGCTCCGGCAGGGTCTGCGGACCAGCCTCTCCAACGGCTGGGGGGGCTCGATGCTGGGGACGGAGATCACCGACATCCTTTTTGGGACCCCCATGGTCCGGACCACCGAAGGAAACCTGGGGGTTCTGGAACACGACATGGTCAATATTGTGGTCCACGGCCACGATCCGGCCTTCTCGGAGATGGTGGTAACCGCCGCGGAGGTTACGGAACTGGTGGATTACGCCAAAACCAAGGGCGCCAAGGGGATCAACATCGTGGGGCTCTGTTGTACCGCCAACGAGGTGGCCATGCGCCACGGAGTCAGGATGGCGGGTAACTTCCTGCAGCAGGAAAACGCGGTTTTGACCGGCGCCGTGGAGATGATGTGCGTGGATGTACAGTGTATCTTTCCCGCCCTGGCCCCGTTAAGCGAATGTTTCCACACGAAATTTGTGACCAGTTCCCCCATAGCCCGGATCCCCGGTTCCATTTATGTGGAATTTAAGCCGAAAACAGCCTTTGAACAGGCTAAGGATCTGGTCAGGATGGCTATAGACAACTATGAGAACCGGGACCGGGCCAAAATATTTATCCCCGCCACCAAACAAAGCGCCGTGGTAGGGTATCCCTGTGAACAGATTATCAAACACCTGGACAATATTACCAACAGCCAGGTGGACGAAACCGGTTCCTACCGGCCGGTGATTGACGCCATAAAAGCGGGGGTCCTCCGGGGGGCGGTGGCTATCGTGGGTTGTAACAACCCCCGGGTCAGGCCGGACTATTCCCATTTCGAAATCATGAAGGAACTCCTTCAAAACGACATCCTCATCGTCGCCACGGGCTGCGCGGCCCAGGTGGCCACCAAGGCGGGCCTCCTCACCAAGGAGGCAAAGCTCCTCTGTGGGGCGGGGCTCCGGCGGGTATGCCAATTGGCGGACATCCCCCCGATCCTCCACATGGGGGCTTGCGTGGATATCAGCCGCATGATGCTCCTCGCCACGGGGATCGCCCGGGACTGGGGGGTGGACACTACCCAAATACCGGTGGTGGGCTGTGCCCCGGAATGGATGAGCGAAAAGGCGGTCTCCATCGCCAACTATGTGATATCCACCGGCATTGACGTGTACCTCGGGATCGAACCCCAGGTAAAGGGAAGCTCCCAGATGATGGAACTTATCACCCAGGGGACCCGGAAGATCACCGGGGCGGGGTACGTTATCAATAAGGACCCCCACCAACTGGTAGAAGCCATCCGGGAAGGGATCGAGGCGAAACGGGCCGCCCTGGGGATCTAGCAGCCCATGAAAATCGCCATAACCGGAAAAGGGGGGGTGGGCAAAACCACCCTGGCGGCGATTCTAGCCCGGCTCTACGCGGCGGAGGGCAGAACCGTCCTCGCGGTGGATGTGGACCCCGATGCCAATCTCGGCCTCGCCCTCGGTTTCAGCGAAGCCGAACTGGGGGAGATTACGGCGGTGTCCCGGATGCGGGAACTTATCGCCGAGCGGACCGGCGCCACGGCGGAGAGCTTCGGCAAGTTTTTCAAGATAAACCCCCGGGTGGACGATATACCGGAAAGATTTTCCCGGGAAAAAAACGGGGTCAAACTCCTCATCATGGGGACTGTGGAGACCGGGGGCGGCGGCTGTGTATGCCCGGAACACGTGATGCTCAAACGGGTGATCTCCCACCTGGTGATAGGCCGGGATGAGGTGGTGATCATGGACATGGAAGCGGGGCTTGAACACCTGGGACGGGGGACCGCCGCCATGGTGGACCGTTTTATCGTGGTCATTGAGCCTGGGGAACGGAGCATCCAGACCTACCATCAGGTGAAAACCCTGGCTCTTGACCTGGGGGTTACGGATGTCAAGGTGGTGGCGAACAAGATCCGGGAAAGGGGGGATGAGGAATTCCTCAAAAGCCGCGTCCCCCCGGCGGACTTGCTAGGTTTTATCGGTTTTAATGACGGGATTATCCTGGCCGACCGGCGGGGCATATCCCCCTATGATACCAGTGAACAAACCAAAGCGGAGATCATGAAGATCAAGGAACGAATTGAGGTTTCCGGGTAATTTTTGAAGGGAGCTATTTGTATGAAACTGCTTTTTAACCGGGTTTTTAACGGCGCCGATGAAATGTACCGCCATGCCCAGGAGGCGCTGACGGGGACCATCGGGGAACTCGGCGAATCCGCCCCGGTGACCATGCCGAATACCGCCTATTTTCTGGCCAACCATCTGGCATATCTCGGGAAAAAGATCACCACCCTGGGAGAACTCCGGGATTGTCTCTCTGAGCTAAAGGCCTGGATGCCCCACGGGCCGCGGCTGGAGGATGCCTTTAAATCCGGCTTCGGTACGGTCCTCGCCGCCGAGGTCATCGAGGCCTGTAAATATGCCCGGAGCGAAAAGCCCTACGGTGATGAATACTGGGGGCACCTGTCGGACGCCGAAGTCCGGGAACTGGGGGTTCCCCTGGTTACCGGCGATATTCCGGGGTTTGTGGTCATCATCGGACCGGCCCCGTCGGAAGCGGAGGGAGCCGAACTTATCAAGGGTTACCAATCCCGGGGGATCTTCGTATTCCTTATCGGGGGGATCATCGAACAGGCCAAAAAAATGAAGATCAATATGGGCTTCCCCGTCCGGGTGGTTCCCGTGGGACCCGACATTTGGGCGGTGGCCCACATCATCTCCCTGGTGAACCGGGCCGCCATGATCTTCGGCGCGGTCCAGGGCGGGGATCAGGAGGGGTTCGACCAGTACACCTTCCACCGGATCCGGGCCTTGGTGAACGCCTTTGAGCCGGTTACGGACCTGGTGGTTGCCTGCGGGGGCGGCGCCATTGCCATGGGCTTCCCGGTGATCACCAACGACACCCGGGACATGTGGCCGGTCCCCAAGAGCCTTATCATCCAGCGGAACAGCAAAAAATTCATCGAGACCTCCCTGGAAGCCCGGGACATCAAGATCAAACTCAATAACCTAGACATTCCCGTGGCCTTCTCCACCGCCTTTGAGGGGGAGATCATCAGGAAAAACGACATGCAGGTGGATATAGACGGTTCCCGGCTGGACTGCTTTGAATGGGTCCGTACCCGGGCCGCTGCCGAGGTGGAGGATCACGCCATAAAACTCATCGGATCGGATATTGATGCCGTTGACGAGGGCAGCCGGATGGGCCTCGGGATGGTGATTGAGGTGGCGGGAAAAAACATGCAAGGCGATTTCGAGCCGGTCTTTGAACGGAAGATCCACCACATCCTTAACTGCGTCGAGGGGGTCATGCATACGGGTCAGCGGGACCTGATCCGCATCCGGGTGAGCAAAACCGCCTTCCAGGCCGGGTTCAGGGCAAAACACCTGGGGGAGACCCTCTATGCCCGGATAAAAAGCGAATACGAAACGGTGGTCGACAAGTGTCAGGTTACGATCTATACCAATCCGGAAGACCTCAAGGAATTGCGGGCCCAGGCGAACCAGGTCTACGAGACCCGGGATGCCCGGCTCAAGTCCCTGACCGACGAAAATGTCGAGGTCTTCTACAACTGTATCCTCTGCCAGTCCTTCTCCCCGGCCCATGTGTGTGTGGTAACCCCTGAACGGCTGGGACTCTGCGGGGCCGTGTCCTGGCTGGACGCCAAGGCCACCAACGAGCTTGACCCCAACGGCCCCTGTCAGGTGGTGACCAAAAAACGGGTGGTGGACGAAAACGCGGGTATTTGGGAAGACGTAAACGAGGCGGTAAACCACGCCTCCCACGGTTCTCTGCAGCAGGTTACCCTCTATTCCATTATGCGGGACCCCATGACCAGCTGCGGTTGTTTTGAGTGTATCTGCGGTATTGAGCCTTTTTCCAACGGCGTGGTGATCGTCAACCGGGAACATACGGGGATGACCCCCCTGGGGATGACCTTCTCCGAAATGGCCTCCATGACCGGCGGCGGGGTACAGACCCCGGGCTTTATGGGTCACGGAAAACAGTTCATCTCCTCCAAAAAATTTATGAAAGCCGAAGGCGGACCCGCCCGGATTGTCTGGATGCCCAAGGCGTTAAAGGATTTTGTGGGGACCAAACTCAACAAGGCGGCCAAAGAACTCTACGGGGTGGAGAATTTTACTTCCATGATTGCCGATGAGACCATCACTGAAGAAGCGGAAACCCTGGTGTCGTTCCTGGGTGAACGGGGCCATCCGGTACTGAGCCTCGAACCGCTGCTCTCGTAAGGGAAATGAGGCTCAACCGGATTTTGGAATAAATCCGATAATTTTGGTACTTGTTTGATAAGAAAACAAGGGGTAAACTACTTGGAGTAAGGAAAAGAGAGGTTCATTATGCCATTTAAGCGTGTTCCACAGAAATTCACGGCCTCCATCAAGGAGGTGGTTGTTGGTACGGGGGATAACGCCGTCACCCTGGGCGGTGAAAATGTGTTTCCGTTATACAGTTTTGATTCCCCGATAAAAAATCCCCCCAGGGTGGGGGTCGAGGTCTCGGATCGGGGGCCCGACCTCTCCGTACCGGGGATCGCCGCCTTTTACGCGGGGGCGGAGGGTATTGCCGGGATGATCAAGCGGGCCGGCGAGATGCCCGGCGCCGACTTCATCAGCCTGGTACTGGAAAGCGCCGACCCCAACGGGGAGAACCGTTCGATTGAGGACTGCGTGGCCCTCTGTAAGGAAGCGGCCGCTTCGGCAGCCTTGCCCCTGGTCATTCAGGGCAGCAAAAATGTCGAAAAGGACGGAAAACTCTTTGAAAAAATCGCCGAGGCCCTCCAGGGCAAAAATGTGCTGCTCCTTTCCGCTAAAGAAGAAAACCACAAGGCCATTGCGGTGGCGGCGGTGATGGCCTACGGCCAGAAGATAGGGGCGGAATCCGCGGTGGATATAAACCTGGCAAAGCAGCTCAACGTCCTCATCTCCCAGCTTGGGGTCAGCGGGGGCAATGTGGTTATGAACGTGGGAACCGCCGCCGCGGGCTATGGCTTTGAATATGTCGCCTCCACCATGGACCGGGTCAAAGGAGCGGCCCTCGCCCAAAACGACGCCATGCTCCAGATGCCCATCGTTACCCCCGTGGCCGCCGAAGCCTGGGGGGTTAAGGAGGCGGTGGTTTCCGAAGAGGAAATTCCCGAGTGGGGGCCCGTGGAACAGCGGGGTATTGATATGGAGATTGCTACCGCCGCGGCGGCCCTCACCGCCGGCTCCAACGCGGTAATTCTCCGGCACCCGGTATCGGTGGCCGCCATTTCAAAGTTTATTTCGGAACTCATGTGATTCACAAAAGGAGTACCTACCATGGCACTGAAAGGATTGGATATATTCAAATTTACCCCTAAAACGAACTGCAAGGCCTGCGGGAATCCTACCTGTATGGCCTTTGCCATGAAGGTCGCCCAGGGCGCCCTGAGTCTCGATAAATGCCCCCACCTGTCTCCGGAGGCCCTGGAGAAGCTCGGGGAGGCCACCGCCCCTCCCATGAAGAGCATCACCATTGGCGCCGGGGAAGGGGAATACCGTCTCGGTGGGGAGACGGTGCTTTACCGGCACGAAAAAACCTTTGTTTCCAAGAGCCTCTACGCCGTCACGGTGAAAGGGGCCGGGGCGGATACCGCCTTGGCGGAGCTGCAGAAGATAGACTACGAGCGGATCGGGGAACGGATGTACGTGGAACTCGTGAACGTGGAATACTCAGGGGATAAAGCGGCGTTTCTTGACGCGGTGGGGAAGGCCGCCGCCGCAAAACGGACCCTTATCCTGGAAGTCTCCGATCCCGATGCTGCCCGGGCCGCCCTGGAACTGGCCAAGGAGGGCAAACCCATCCTCAATGGGGCCAACGAGGCCAACTTCAAGGAGATGAACGCCCTGGCGGTGGAAGCGGGGGTGGTCCTCGGCGTCACGGGGAGCAGTCTGGACCGCATATACGAGACGATTCAGGCCCTGGAGGGCTTGGGCAACAAGAACCTCGTCATCGATGTGGGGGCGCTCTCTATAAAAGACGCCTTTGCCAACGCGGTCCAGCTCCGGCGGGCCAGCCTCAAGGACGGGGACCGCACCGCGGGGTATCCCTCCATCGTCAACGTGGGAAAACTCGCCCCAGGGGATCACCCCCTGCAGGTGGCCCTGGTCTCCCTCTTTACTCTTAAATACGGCTCCATCATCATCCTGGAAGAAATGACCTATGCCCAGGCCCTTCCCCTCTTCGGGCTGCGGCAGAACATTTTTACCGATCCCCAAAAACCCATGAAGGTCGAACCGGGGATCTACCCCCTAAACGGGGCGGACGAAAATGCCCTCTGCGCCACCACGGTGGACTTCGCCCTCACCTACTTCATCGTGTCCGGGGAACTGGAACGCTCCGGGGTTCCGATAAACCTGCTCATCTCCGATGCCGGCGGGTATTCGGTACTCACCGCCTGGGCGGCGGGCAAACTGTCGGCCAGCTCCATCGCCAAGTTCTTTAGGGAAAAGGACATTGAGGGAAAGATAAAAAACCGGAACCTCATCATCCCCGGAAAGGTGGCGGTCCTCAAGGGGGAACTGGAGGAAAATCTGCCGGGGTGGAAGATTATCGTTGCCCCCAACGAAGCGGTGGGGGCGGTCAAATTTCTTAAAGAACTTACGGCATAGCGTTTGGGGAGTAAAGTCCCCAAGGGGTAGTTAATCCCCCGGGATCTCGGGATACTGGGTTTTGTGTAACCGGCAACAGTTCCGGAAACCATTCCGGCATAATTTTTTGGAGGTTTTGTTATGGGTAAATTTATAACCATTGGTGAACGAATTCACTGTATTTCGCCGGTAATCCGCGCGGCCATGGATGCCAAGGACCCGGCGCCCATCCTGAAACGGGCAAAGGAACAGCTTGATGCCGGGGCGGTTTACCTGGATGTAAACATCGGCCCCGCGGAAAAAACCGGCGAGGAACTGATGAAGTGGGCGGTTAAACTACTCCAGGAAAATTTCGATAATGTGCCCCTGTGCCTGGACACGGCAAACAAGAAGGCCATAGAAGCGGGCATCTCGGTGTACAACCGGGCCAAGGGCAAACCCATCGTCAATTCCGCCGACGCCGGGGACCGCCTGTCCAACATCGACCTGGCGGCGGCCAATGACGCGATCTGTATCGCCCTGTGTGCCAAACAGGGGATCCCCTCGGATAACGACGAACGGATGGCCTACTGCCAGGAGATGCTGGAACACGGCATGGGCCTGGGTATGGAGGCGGAGGACCTGTGGTTTGACCCTCTGTTCCTGGTGATCAAGGGTATGCAGGATAAACAGGTTGAGGTCCTGGGCTTTATCCGTCAGCTTTCGGATATGGGTTTCAATTCCACCGGCGGCCTTTCCAATGTCTCCAATATGATGCCCAAACACATCCGCCCCATCATGGATTCGGTGATGGTCGCCATGGCTATCCAATGCGGCCTTACCTCCGCTATTGTAAACCCCTGCGATCTCCGGCTCATGGAAACCATTAAATCCGCGGACATCATCATGGGGAAAAACCTCTACGCCGATTCTTATCTGGAAATTTAAAAAAACGGCACCTAACGCCCGGTGCCGGGGATTAGTTCCTGGGCCTTATCCCATTGGGAATCCATGGACCGGATCAAGGCTATCTGATTCCGGCAGCGGTCCAGATTATGATCCGGCCGGGCGATGTGGTAATAATGATCCCCCTCAAGGTAATCCGTCAAAAACCGGAGGGCCATGATCTGGGTGAGGTTCCGGCCCGCTTCGGCAGCCAGGGCGATCTCCGCGGGAATAAGAAATTCCAGCGCCTCGGAAAAATATCCCTCCAGAAGGGCCTTAAAAAAAGAAAGGTCAAATATAACCTTAGAAAGATCCCGCTCATCCTCCGCCGCCCGGGTGGTGACGGTGCGGATCAGGTCTCCGAGGTCAAAAAGGCTGGTCCCGGGCATAACCGTATCCAAATCCGCCACGCACAGGGCCTGGGAATCTTTGTCGTCGATGAGGATATTGTTCATCTTGGTATCATTGTGGCAGATCCGTTCCGGGATACGCCCTTCCCTGACGGCCCGGACCAGGGCGCTGCCCCGTTCCTCGTTCTCCCGCATAAAGGCGATTTCGTCCCGTACCTTCGATACCCGGGCGAAGGCATCCTTTGAAAGGGCGTCATAAAAACGGCGGTACCGGCTTTCCATGTGGTGAAAATTCGGAATCGTTTCATAGAGCCGTTCCCCTCCCAGATCCGCAAGCTGTTTCTGGAAAAAGCCGATGCTTTTCCCCAAAAACCGGGCTTCCTCCGGGGTAGCGGCCACTTCTAAGCTATGGGCCCCTTCAATAAACAGGTAAGTCCGCCACCAGCCTCCCCCGGCGTCCCGAATCCAGGGTTTGCCGTCCCGGGCGGGAACCACGGTCAGGGTCCGGCGGCTCCGCTCAGGCGTCCCGGCGGCGGCGAGCTTTGCCGCAATATGACCGGTAACCCGCCGGATGTTCTCCATCACCTCATCGGGGTGGGCAAAGACTTTTTCGTTGATCCGCTGGTGCAGGTACCGCACCTTCGTGCCGGCCTGGTCCCATTGGGACATAAAGGTGTGGTTGATATGACCGGAACCGTAGGGCTCGGCGCTTTCAACTTCCCCATAGATCGTGAACCCATCGATTAAACCTAACAAAAGGGATAAACCATCCGGTATCATGGGACCTCCCACCTATTTCCGTCTAAAAATCGAGGCTGTTTTGGGTCAGGGTAAATCTGACTACGAAATCTTTGGATTCACCGGGAAGCAAGGTGATGTTTTGAAATGAAAAGGTCATGGCGCTGTCCGCCCCGTCATAATAATGCTCATCCACCCCATTATCGTAAATATGTTTCAGATATCCCCCCCGTTCCCACCGGCCTATCCAGAGGGTACTCACCGGTATGGCGTCTTCTTCCCCGGTCTTGCCAACAAATAAAAGATTCAGGTTGGAAATAGCTTCGTCATTGGCGTCTGCCATACGCAGGCCATAATCGTCCATGACCACCGGCGCGTGGTCGTTCGTATGGATCATAATATCCGCCCCGGCGCCGAATCTTTGGTTAAACGCCGTTACCCGGCCGGTATTTTTAAGCTTATGGTTTAATTGCAGGTAAGAGACCCCATCGATATACACAAAAGAGGGCTCCACGGTTAATTCAACGCCATTGGTGCCCCGCTGGATCCCATTGGCCATGAGGTGTTGGACGCCGTTCAAATCGTAGAAAAAGCCCCCTTGATAATAGGTTGTCCACATCCACCGGTCATCTTTTCCTCTGCCCAGCACATCTATACCGCCGTTCCTGCCGCTGGCGCCCCGGTCATCCCCGGGGTTTACAAACCGGTAAGCCAAACGGGCGGTAGGTTCCGTCATATATTCGGTTAAACCTATAGTTCCCGGGGTCGTAAGGGTATATTCGTCCACTATTACCGGGGTTTCCTGGTCTTTGGGAACATGCTGAATAAATGAGGCCGGTACCACCGCCACGGAAATACCGACCACCACCTCGGCAAAGTCGGCTTCAATTATGGTGGAACCGGTGGCTATGCCGGTGATTTTTCCGGTATCATCCACCTCGGCAATATCAGGGTCTTGGCTCGACCACACCATCCCCAGGTTATTTAACATGGTTTCCAGACGTATCTTCTTACTTTCACCAATCTCTACCCTATAAGAGGTAGGATCATAGATGACGTTTTTTGAGGGACCCATATCCGGGGCCCCGGCAGGGAGAACGGGCTCCTCAAAGGAACCGGCGCCCCAATTTTCCCCCTGAGGCTCCGGCGTTTGCCTTGCCGAAGGGCCGGCGTTTGGGCCGTAAATATATTGGTCCGGATCTACCAGCAGCCCCGACGAAGGGGCGGCATTCCGGTCCTCGGTGATCCATGCCTCTTTAAAGCCCAGTAATTCAATATTTTTTAATATCAGGGACATATTCCAGCCTTTAATTCCGGCAAGAAGCACCCGGGTAAAATTCCGGTAATTTTCATATACCGGATTAAAACCGGCGTTTTTTAACCGGATAAATGCCGCTTCAGCGTTACCCGGTGTTCTGAATGAACCCAGTTGGATTCGATAAGACGTAGTACTATCCGGCGGAGGAATACGGCCGATAATTTTAAGATTCTGCTGGGGAAAACAAAAATTACCCATCAACAGCAGAACAAAACTGATAAGGATTTTATTCATGGGTTTCCCCCTCAAATTTCCGTTAGTTGCCTAAGGCGGTTTCCACCCCTTGAAATTTTAGAACCACCCTCTTTTCAATTTAGTATAGGGTATTTTATGAATATCCGTCAATGATCGATAATTTCTATAAAATAATATATATATTTATTTATAAATAAAAAATTACAAAATACTTGACAACCAATATAGTAAAGATATAAAATACCCTATCCCCTCAAGGGAGAACCCCTAGGGATCCCCTTCGGGATGTTGGTTTCCCACACGAGTTTATATTCCCGGCCGAATACAATGGCCCTGTGATGGGGGAAATTTTTAGTTCCCCCTGAAAAAAGGAGGCATGATGAGAATTACCGAAATTTTAAAGAACCAAATGACCTTTTCTTTTGAGGTCTTCCCTCCAAAAGAAGATGACGGGGTGCCCAAGTTACAGAACGAATTAAAAGAATTGTTCCGGTTTAAACCGGACTTTATCAGCTGTACCTATGGCGCCGGCGGGACCAATGTGGGTAAAAGCATTGAAATTTGCGACTTCATTACCAAAAATAACGTAACCTGCATGACCCATTTTACCTGTATCGGACATTCAAAAAGCGAGATTAAAGAAAAAATACAAAAATATCTGGATCTGGGAATTGAAAATTTCCTGGCCATGCGGGGGGATTTTCCTAAGGATCCCGTAACCGGCAAACTCCAGACCACCACCGGCGGCGATTTTGAAAACGCCAACCACCTGATCCGGTTTCTAAAAGAGAGTTTTGGGGATAAATTTGCCATCGCCTGTGCGGGGGATCCCGAAAAACACCTCCTTGCCGTCAGTGAGGAGTCGGACATTGCCTTTATCCGCGCAAAACAGGATGCGGGCGCGGAATTTGTCATGTGCCAGCTTTGCCACGATATTCCCGCCTACGAGCGGTGGGTCAAAAAGTGCCGCAGGGCCGGTATCACCATTCCTTTTGTCATGGGGCTCATGCCGGTCCTTGCCCGGGACCCGATCATCAACATGACCCTGTCCAACGGCTGCTCGATCCCCGCGGAACTGGCGGCGATCATCGGTAAATACACCCCGGTCCGCGGGGCCAGTGAAGAAGTCGTCAAACAACTCGCGGCGGATTTTAAAAAGGCCGGTATGGAATACACCGTCAAACAGCTATGGGCATACATGAATACCGACCTCCAGGGCATCCACATCTACGCCCTGAACAAAAGCGCCGATGTGACCAAGATCGTCCTGGATTCCGGCATCAGGCTCCAGTATAAATAATACCCGTGGCTGCGGCCGGGGGATGCTCCCTATGAAGGGGAGTACGAATAAATGTAGAAGGAGAAAGGCATGAGTGAAGTGAAAAGCGATATTGAAATCGCCCAAGCCACCAAGATGGAACATATCCTGGAGGTCGCAAAAACCGCCGGTATTGATGAAAAATACCTGGAACAGTACGGAAATTATAAGGCCAAGGTGGATTATAACTATTTGACGGATAATCCGAATAAAAAAGACGGAAAACTGATCCTCGTTACCGCCATAACCCCCACCCCTGCGGGGGAAGGGAAGACCACCACCACCGTGGGTCTTGCGGACGGCCTCAAGAAGATTGGAAAAAACGTGATCGTCGCCCTCCGGGAGCCCTCCCTGGGGCCTGTATTCGGTGTTAAGGGGGGAGCCGCCGGGGGCGGTTACGCCCAGGTGGTTCCCATGGAAGATATCAACCTCCATTTTACCGGGGACTTCCACGCCATCGGAGCGGCCAATAACCTCCTCGCGGCCATGATCGATAACCATATATATCAGGGGAATAAGTTGAACATCGACCCCCGGCGTATCACCTGGCACCGCTGCGTGGACATGAATGACCGGCAGCTCCGGTTTGTGGTGGACGGCCTGGGGGGCAAGGCCAACGGCTCCCCCCGGGAAGACGGCTATGACATCACCGTAGCCAGCGAAATTATGGCGATTCTCTGCCTCGCCTCGGGGATCGATGATCTGAAAAAACGGCTGGCTTCTATTATTGTGGGTTATACCTACGGCAAGGATGCGGAGGCAAAGCCCGTTACCGCGGGACAGCTCAACGCCCAGGGTGCCATGGCGGCCCTCCTCAAGGATGCCCTCAAACCCAATCTGGTCCAGACCCTGGAACACACCCCCTCCTTTGTCCACGGGGGGCCCTTCGCCAATATCGCCCACGGGTGTAACTCCGTGATGGCTACCCGGTTGGCCCTCAAGCTGGGGGACTATGTAGTCACCGAAGCCGGTTTCGGCGCGGACCTGGGGGCGGAGAAATTCCTGGACATCAAATGCCGGTTTGCGGGCCTGACCCCCCAGGCGGTGGTCATCGTCGCCACGGTCCGGGCCTTGAAACACCACGGCGGCGTAGCCAAGGCGGATCTTTCCAAAGAAAACCTTTCGGCCCTGGAAAAGGGACTGCCGAACCTCTTACAGCACGTGGAAAACATCACCAAGGTGTTCTGTCTGCCCGCGGTGGTGGCGATTAACGCCTTCCCCACCGATACCAAGGCGGAACTGGACCTGGTGGAGAAGAAATGCAAAGAACTGGGGGCAAATGTGGCCCTGAGCGAAGTGTGGGCCAAGGGCGGCGAAGGGGGGATCAAACTGGCGGAAGAGGTGGTACGCCTCTGTGACCAGCCCTCAAAATTCCGCTACAGCTATGAGCTGGAAGCGAGTATCGCCGATAAGATCAAAGCCATTGCCACCAAGATATACCACGCCGCGGACGTGAATATCCTTCCCGCCGCGGTCAAGCAGATGGAACAGCTTGAAGCTCTGGGTTTCGGTAAGGTGCCCATCTGTATGGCAAAAACCCAATACAGCTTTTCCGACGATCAACGGCTCCTGGGCGCGCCCCAGGACTTTACCCTGACGGTGCGGAACCTCAAGATCTCCTCCGGGGCGGGCTTTATCGTGGCCCTGACCGGGGACATTATGACCATGCCGGGTTTACCCCCGGTACCGGCGGCGGAAAAGATCGACGTGGACAGCACGGGCAAGATCTCGGGGCTCTTCTAGGCAAAACCGGGAGGGATACCGATGAATTTTGCGGAAATAAGCTGCGCCGAATTTATTTCCCTCCTGGGCAGCAAGGCCCCCGTCCCCGGCGGCGGGGGCGCCTCGGCCCTGGTGGGAGCCGTCGGGACCGCCCTGGGAAACATGGTGGGAGCCCTCACGGTGGGAAAGAAAAAGTACGCCGATGTGGAGGGGGACATGATCCGCCTGCGGGAAGGGGCGGAAAAGCTCCAGGGGGAATTCCTTGCCCTGGTGCGGCGGGACGCCGAGGTCTTTGAGCCCCTGTCCCGGGCCTACGGCATGCCCAAGGAAACCGAGGCTCAGCAGCAGGAAAAGGATCGGGTCATGGAGGCCGCCCTGAAGGAAGCCTGTTCGGTGCCCCTGGAAATCATGGTGAAGTGCGGTGAGGCCATCCGGCTCCATGAGGAATTCGCCGCCAAGGGCAGCCGCCTCGCGGTGAGCGACGCCGGGGTGGGGGTGATTTTTTGCAAGGCAGCCCTGTTTGGGGCCAGCCTTAACGTGTATATCAACACCGCGGCCATGAAAGACCGGGCCGCGGCAGGGGAATACAACCGTCAGGCGGACGCCCTCCTGGCCGAATACGGGCCCCTTGCGGATCGTATTTTTGGGGACGTAAAAAATTACCTGAAAAAAGAGTGAGGAAATAACCGTGGCACAGATATTAAAAGGAAAAGAGGTGGCCGATGCCATGATGGAAGGGATGAAGCGGGATACGGAGGCCCTCAAATCCCGGGGAATCATCCCAACCCTGGGGATCATCCGCATGGGAGAACGGGAGGACGATATTTCCTACGAAAAGGGCGCGAAAAAACGCTGCGATGCTGCGGGGGTGGCGGTAAAAAACTACGTCCTCCCCGCGGATTCAAGCCAGGAAGCCCTCCTTGAGATCATCCGGGGGGTCAACGAGGACCCAGAGGTCCACGGGGTTCTCCTCTTCCGGCCCCTGCCCGCCCATATCAACGACCGGATCGTCCGGGGGGCCCTGCTCCCCGCCAAAGACATAGACGGCATCACCGACGGCTCCCTGGCGGGGGTTTTCACCGGCACCCCCCAGGGCTTTCCCCCCTGTACGGCGGAAGCGTGCCTGGAGATCCTCGCCCATTACGGGATAGACCCGGCGGGGAAGCGGGTAACCGTGGTGGGCCGCAGCCTGGTTATCGGCCGGCCCGTAGCGATGATGCTGATGCACAAGAACGGCACCGTTACTATCTGCCATACCAAAACAAAAGATCTCCCCGCCGTGGTCCGGGAAGGGGACATCGTGATTGTGGCCGCGGGAAAACCCGAAAGCTTGGGCAAAGAACACTTTCGGGAAGGGCAGGTGGTTATTGATGTGGGGATCCACGTCAAAGATTCAGGCGGGATGTGCGGGGACGTGAAGTTTGCCGAAGTGGAAGGCCTGGTGGCGGCGATCACCCCGGTGCCCGGCGGAGTAGGCACGGTAACCACCGGGGTGTCGGTGCGTCATGTAATTGAGGCGGCTAAGGCCGGAAACTGAAGCGAGGCGCCCGGCTAATCCAAGAACACGCAGCCCACATAGGTGAGGGTATTGGGCCCATAGTAGTAGGGCAGCTGGTTATCCTTACAAACATCGCTCACGATCATCCCCAGGGCCTCCATGGAGAAGGTCATTTTGTCGGGAAAACGGCAAGGCGCGTCCGGATAGGTACAGGTTTCACATCGTTTGCAGGCGCCGGCGCCGATGATAAGACAGCCCGGATAGAGGTCCCGTATTTTTTTCGTCAGGTCCTCCAGATGGGCACTATGATCTATAGCGGCCTGTTCCATCCCTTCGTAATCCAGGGAATCCTCAAGCTTCCCGGTGGTTTGCAGGATAAGCCCCCGCCGGTATTGGCGGATGCGCTTTTCACATTCCTCCAGGGTACCGCAACCGGGCGGACAGGACCAGTTTTTACCATAGGCCCTGCACTTGTTTTGCGCACAGGTATCCCGTACTTCGGTCCGTACCCGGATGGTATCCACATCCAGCTCTCCCACCTGGGTAAAACCGCAGGCCAAGGCCAGCTCCTTCGCGGCCTCAATTGATTCGGCCATGACCGCCGGAATTACGCTACGGAGACTAATTTTTTGGCGACTACCGCGGCGCTGCCCGCGTCCGGGGCCCATCCGTCGGCGCCAATTTCATTGGCATAGCCCTGGGTAATCGGCGCCCCGCCGACGACGATCTTGAAGCCCGAAAGCCCGGAAGCCTTAACCGCCTCAAGGGTAGACTTCATCGCGGGCATAGTGGTGGTGAGAAGCGCCGACAGGGCCAGGATATTGGTATCGGGGTTGTTCTTCAGTGCCTCGATGAAGGTGTCAATACTCACGTCCACCCCCAAATCAATAACCTCAAACCCGGCGCTTTCGATCATCATGCCCACCAGATTTTTCCCTATATCATGTAAATCCCCGGCGACGGTTCCGATGATACATTTACCCACCGAAATCCCTGCCTGGCCGGCAAGCCGGGGTTTGAGGACCTCTACCCCTTTTTTCATGGCCCGGGCGGCGACCAGCATCTCCGGGACAAAGATCTCTCCCACCCTGAATTTTTCCCCCACGATGCTCATGGTGTTGATCATGCCTTCGTTGAGAATCTTTACCGGATCCAATCCTTCGGCAAGGGCTTCTTCTACCAAACCGCCGATGATTTTTGCTTTTCCCCCTTCAACAGCCTGGGCAATCTCTTCAATCTTTGACATACACGACCTCCTTCACAAAGTAATTAAATTTTTCTTTCCGAAATCTCAGGTACCAAAAAGTCCTTCTCTAAAAGCGCCGATATATTCCATGCAGAGTTCATCCTGCCCCAGGAGAGCCTCAGCGGCGTAAATTAAACCCCGCATGTCCTTGTTGAGGGGATCGAGGATGGCGCTGTCCAGTCCGGCGTTCATAGCCAAGATGATAAAACCCTGATTGACATATTTCCGGGCGGGCAGATTAAAGGACACATTACTTGCCGCACCGATAATATGGATATCCGCATAGCGTTGTTTCACCTTTTTTATGGTATCAATCACCAAAGCAATACCATCTTCGGAGGTACAAAGCATCTCCACCAGGGGATCAATATACAAACGCTCCGGCAGGATCTTATAGACTTGAGCCTTTTTCATGATGGCGTCAAAAACCGAGAGGCGTTTTTCCGATGTTTTGGGAATCCCCGTATCATCGCAGAGCAGGGCGATACAACGCCAGTCCGTACCGGCAATCACCGGAAAGACCTGCTCAATTTTGTCCCCTTCCCCGGATACGGAATTGATAAGTCCCGGCTTTTTACAAAGGGGGATGATTCGGGCGCAGTGTTTCGCGTTGGGGCTGTCAATGGAAATGGGGGTATCGGTCACCTCCTGGACCAGGCCGACAAGCCATGCCAGGATATCCAACTCCTCTTCCCCCTGAACGGAGGCGCATACGTCGATAAAGGATGCCCCGGCATCGGCCTGTTTTTTCGCCAAGGCACGGATATGATCCGCGTTTTTTTCAGCAATAGCCTTCGCCACCGCAGGAATGGAGCCGTTGATCTTCTCGCCTACAATAGTCACCAACCACCTCCCGAAATTTTGCCTTTGTTGTTGAAGAAATTATAAGGGACGTTGGCGGATCTGTCAATGATTATATTAGTGCATATAAAAAAACATATAAGAAATCTTGACAATTCGTCCTTTTCAATATAAAAATATATATAAAATTTTAGCTGATTCTCCTTTTCCGGTTCCCTTGACGGAATTCGGAAGATGAGGGAAAGGAGTGACCTCATGAACCTGTTTACCCCTCAAGAAGTTAGCTCCAATTATGTTTCCACCGGAGCCGCCAAGATCAATTTTCCCATTTGGAAAATGGTTGTCCTGGGGATATTATCGGGGCTCATCATCGGCCTGGCCGCGGCGGTGGCGAATACCGCGGCCCATGATATCGCCAATGTGGGAATTGCCCGGCTGGTTATGGGGGCGATATTCCCCTTTGGCCTGGGCATGGTGGTGGTCTCCGGGGCGGAGCTTTTTACGGGGAACTGCCTGCTCCCCATCACCGTCCTGGACGGTAAGGCTTCCTGGATGGGGATGTTGAAAAACTGGCTCTTTGTGTACGCCGGAAACTTCGCCGGCGGCCTTCTCGTTGCCGTGGGCTGCGCTCTTTTCGGCCAACTCAACTATTCCTCCAATGCCCTGGCGGCCTTTACCATCCGGGTGGCCGCCGCCAAATGCGTCCTGCCCTTCGGCAATGCCCTGGTATCCGGGATCTTTTGCAATTTTCTGGTATGCGTGGGGGTGTTTCTCGCCCTGGCCTCCAAGGACGTGCCCGGCCGCTTTATGGGAACCTATCTGCCGGTCTGTTTTTTTGTGATCTGCGGGTTTGAACACAGCGTGGCCAATATGTATTACATACCCGCGGGGCTTCTGGCGTTACAGGTCCCCGCCTATGCCGCCAAAGCCGCGGAATGGGGGATCAACACGGGCGCGCTGACCTGGGGCCGCTTCTTTGCCGCCAATCTGCTGCCGGTTACCCTGGGAAACATCATAGGCGGCGGCGCCTTTGCCTGCATGATGTGGTTCTGTCATCTGCGTAAACCCAAGGCCGTGGCCTGAATAGCGCCCCTCAGGAGCTACTTGATCCGCAGGGGTATGCCGGAAACCATAAGCTCCACCCGGTCTGAGGCTTCCGCGATTTTCCGGTTGGCCTCGGCCAAAAGCACATTATACCGCCGGGTTGTTTCGTCAAAGGGGACATTCCCCATCCCCGTCTCATTGGTAACCACAATACAGTTCCGGCAGAGTCCCCGGATAAAAGAAGCGAGGATGCCGGAAAAGTCATCCTCCCGCCGGTGGTAAATCAGGTTGTTCACCCACATGGGGATACAGTCCACTACCGCATAGTCCCCGGCCCGGCTTATGGCCTCCCCCAGTTCCAAGGGCTCTTCAATGGTCACAAAGCCCTCCATCCCCCCAAGCCGCGCCCGTTCCTCCCGGTGCCTTTGTATCCTGAGCCGCATCTCCTCATCCGTCACCTGGGCAGTGGCGATAAAGCTTATGGGAAACGGCCATTCCTCCCGGGCAACCCGTAAAGCCCTGCCGGACTTCCCCGACTTAATTCCCCCGGTAATCAAGGTGATCATAGGGGTAATCTTGAAATATCCCCTAAGCCCTGTCAATCGGTATACAACCCCCGCAATATCGGGTATAAAGGGGAGGAAGGAGTAAAACATGAAGGGACCGATCTTGGTTGTTTTGGCCGCGGGAATGGGGAGCCGTTACGGGGGCCTAAAACAAATGGATAAATTAGGGAAAAATGGGGAAGTGCTGCTGGATTATTCGGTTTACGATGCCCTCCGCTCGGGGTTTGAGAAGATTCTTTTTGTTATCCGCCGGGATATAGAAAAGGACTTCAGGGACCTCGTTTTAAGCAGGATGGGGACCAGGGTAAATTGGGATCTGGCCTTTCAGGAATTGGACAGCCTTATCCCCGCCGATATCCTCGCGGAAAGCCGGCGTATAAACCGGACCAAACCCTGGGGAACCGCCCATGCCCTGCTCTGCGCCGCGGAAAAGCTGGACGCGCCCTTTACCGTACTCAATGCCGATGATTTTTATGGCCGGGAAGCCTTTGCCGTGATGGGAAAATACCTCGCTTCGCCGCCTTCGGGGGAAGCGGCCATGGTACCCTATGCCTTGGAAAAAACCTTAAGTCCCCAGGGAACCGTTACCCGGGGGTTCTGCGAGGTAAAGGACGGTTACCTGGTTTCGGTTAACGAGCTTTTATCCATAGAGAAAAAAGACGGCCATATTTTCAATACCGCCCCGGACGGCGCCATGGAATCTTTGGCCCCGGATGCCCCGGTATCCATGAATTTTTGGGGCTATTCCCCCCAGATAATCCCCCATTTTAGAACCTATTTTGAGGATTTCCTTAAGACCGCGGGAACCCAGCCCAAAAGCGAATGTTACCTGCCCAAAGCCGCGGACTGGTTTATCAAAAACGGCCTTGTCAAGATCCGGGTTTTGCAGGCGGATTCCGACTGGTTTGGGGTAACATACCAGGAGGATAGAGAAGCGGCGGTTACCCGTATCGCGGACCTTACCGCCCGGGGCATTTATCCGGAAAAACTTTGGAAATAATATAACGTGAGGGGGGAGGAATTAGAAGTGGGGGAATTTTCCTCTTTTATGCTCACTAATGCTTCTCCCGCCTTACGGCAGTTCCCCAGGACCTAACCCGGTAGCCGCCGCTATCTGGTCCGCGCTCAGTCCCATCGCCTTGAGTTTCCGGGCTATTTCCTGTCTGCTTTTCTGTGATCCTTTCTCCAGCCCAATCCGTTCGCCTTTTTCCAGCCCAATCCGTTCACCTTCCCGGTGCGCCTCTACCATATCGCTCTGCCGGTCCAGTTTGTACTTGAACTCGCTCTCCCGCCAGGCGCGCCACCGTTCGCTTAGGCTGACCTTTATGAGCTCTTC
>JAITEG010000133.1 GCA_031282145.1 Spirochaetaceae bacterium
GTGGGGTCCAATCCCGAAGCCGCCGAGATTATCGGGCTGCCGAAGAAACGGATAGTTTGGATGGTCTATGTTATTATGGGCGCTTTGGCGGGGTTGGGGGGAGTTCTCTGGGTCGCTAAATTCGCCTCCGCCCAGGGGGATACGGCGGTGGGATATGAAATGAACGTTATCGCCTCCTGTGTTCTTGGGGGGGTAAGCGTTTCCGGGGGCAGGGGCAAGGTTCTGGGTTTGGTGCTGGGGGTAATCCTCTTCGGCATCCTGGCCAACGCCCTTCCCCTGATAAATGTTTCCTCCTTCTGGCAGCAGGCCATTCAGGGCCTGGTGATCCTTACGGCGATCATTATGAACGTACTGATAAAACGGAACAATGACCGGACCATCTTGTATAAACGGGTTATCTAAGCGCCCGGCCAGGACGGCCATTTACTCGCAATTTTTTTGACAATTTTTTTGAGGAGTCGGTAATGAGCGAAAGAACCTTAAGCATAAAAAAACCTTGGAAATGGAACCGCTTTTTATTCCAATGGGAATGGCTTCTCTGTCTCATTTTTATTCTTATCCATATTATCAACAGTTTTCTTTCTCCCTATTATTTAAATGTCGATACCTTCCTCAGCGCTCCCATGAATTTTCTGGATAAGGCCTTTATCGTCCTCCCCATGATGCTGGTTATTATTCTGGGAAACATAGATATTTCGGTGGCGTCTATTGTAGCCCTTACCTCGGTGTTGATGGCGGTTATCTTTAACGCCGGTCTGCCCCTCCCGCTGGCATTGGTTTCGGCCCTCGTCATTGGGACCCTCTGCGGCGGCATCAATGGAATCCTCCAGGTAAAATTCAAGGAGCTTCCCGCTATGATCATCACCCTGTCGACCATGACCATATACCGGGGCATTGCCTATATTATCCTAGAAGACCGGGCTGCCGGAGGCTTCCCTTCCTGGTTTTCCTTTTTTGCCTGGGGTTATGTGGGGCCCTTCCCCTTTATCCTCGTAGCCTTTGTTGTTGCAGCGGTGATTTTCGGTATCCTGCTCCATAAAACCGGGTTTGGCCGCAAGATCTACGGCATGGGGAGCAACCTTCTGGCCTGTAAATATTCCGGGGTTAAGACCGACCATATTCTCATTACCGTTGGTCTTTTAACCGGTTTGATGTCGGCAATTACCGCCATATTCCTCACCTCCCGCATGGGGAGTACCCGGCCCAATGTGGCCCAGGGATATGAGCTGGATGTGATTGCCATGGTGGTACTGGGAGGGGTAAGCACCTCGGGCGGCACGGGCCGTATTGCCGGTCCCCTCTTAGCGGTTTTTATTATCGGTTTTTTAAATTACGGCCTGGGGCTGGTAAATATCTCCGCCCAGGTAATCCTTATTGTCCTTGGGCTGTTGTTGGTTCTGTCGGTGTTGATTATGAATCTGCGTTTTAATAAACGGGGCTAAACATTCGCTTAATGGGCGGATGATTAATTTCAGGTTTTTGCAGGAGGCAAAATTATGAAGAGCATGACAAGAAAAGTTCTGATACTTTCTCTCATCATGGCGGTGATCGGTCAGGCGGCGGTATTCGCCAGCGGTCAGCAGGGGGGCGGCGCTCAGGCGGGGGAACGGCACGCCATAGTGTTCAAGAGTACCGGAAACCCCTACGGGGAACGGCAGATGGGCGGCTTCGAGACCGGGATTAAGGAACAGGGCTTTACCGCCATACTCCGGGCTCCGGATCTTCCCACCGCAGAAGCCCAGATCCAGATGATCGAACAGCTCATCGCCCAGCGGGTCACATCCATTTGTATCGTAGGCAACGATTTTGACGCGTTGCAGCCGGTTCTGACCAGGGCCAAGAATCAGGGCATCAAGGTGTATTCTCTGGATTCGTCGGTGAATCCCGCAAGCCGTTTAACCCATGTTAACCAGGCGGACACTCAGATGATCGGCGAAACCCTGGTGGAAGCCGCCTTCGATCAGGCGGGCGGGTCAGGTGAAATTGCTATTCTTTCGGCGACCAGCCAGGCTTCAAACCAGAATGCGTGGATCGCGGTTATGCAGGAGACCCTGAAAAAACCCAAGTACGCCAATCTCAATCTGGTAAAGATCGCCTATGGCGATGATCTCCGTGACAAGTCTACGTCGGAGACCGAAGGGCTGCTCGCAAGTTATCCGAACCTCAAGGTCATTATCGCACCGACCACCGTCGGTATCGCGGCGGCGGCCAAGGTTGTCACTGACCGCGGGCTTGTCGGCAAGATAAAAATCACCGGTCTTGGGCTTCCCTCGGAAATGGCGGAATACATTGATAACGGCGCATGCCCCTATATGTTCCTGTGGAACCCCATTGACGTGGGGTACCTGGGTGCCTATGTGGCCACCGCCCTCACCAGCGGGAAGATTACCGGCAAAGTAGGGGATACCTTCTCCGCCGGACGGCTCGGTAATTATACTATCACCCAGGCCCCTGATGGTGGAACCGAGGTCCTCTTAGGCCCACCCTTCAAATTCGATAAGGCCAATATCAATGAGTGGAAGTCGGTGTATTAAAAACCGCTAAGGACCGGTGCGGAAATCACCTGATCGTGGTCATGGTCAGGTGATTCGTGGCGAGGATTTCATACCTCGCCCCTCTGGGGTGGTCATAAGGGGATGAAACCCGAGTTCAATACTTTACAAAAACAACCAACCCCGTCTGCTCTGCTTCCCCCGCGAAGCGGGCTCTTGGGTTGGTTGTTCTTGTATAACGTTTTTTGGTGCTTGGTAGGATTAAAAGTCTATATTTTTTATCCCCCTTGGTCAAACGGTCTGAGAGCGTCAAGGTAATATAAGCCTTTTCCCGTATTTTTTTCTTGCGGAAAGGCGCGTTTCGATATATCATGAATCTAAGGGGGAAAGGTTATGGGAAAAATAAAGGAACCGAAGAATCTAAGCCCGAGGATACAGAACCTGAGGGATTTTTATTTTAAGGGGGCCGACCGGGAGTGGAACAACGAATTCCGGCCCTTTACTACCGGTACCGCATGGGACCGGAACTACAACGAGATGACTTATTATGTGGTCCCCGAGACTTACACCTTTTTTAAGACCTTTGGGCAAAGCTGCCGTCAGGCCGCGGTGAAGATAGAGACGCCCCCGGACTTTTTTGACCGGACCATCAGCGAGCGGAGGGCCTGGTTTATCAAAAAGGCTATGGTGGACTACGTACCCCAGGAGCTTCTTCCCGGGGATCTCCTCTGTGGGGCGGTTTTTAACCTGGCCGCCAGTCATTGCCTTTCCCGGGAGGAGAGCCGCAGGAAGGATGCCCTCCTCAACGGAAAACGGGGACTTACTGCCCGTACCATTGAATTCCACGACCGGGGTTACGGTAACTGTGGCCCTACCAGTGGGCATATCATTCCGGGTTACGAAGCCGCGGTAAAATACGGGTTCAAGGTTATCTATGAGGACATCAAAGCAAGATACGAGGCCCTCTCTCCCGAGGAGCAGAAGGGAAAGCGGGGAGGGCAGCTCCGGGGAATGATGGAAGCGGCCTTGATGCCCCGGGACCTGGCGGCCCGTTATGGGGAACTCTGCGGGAAGTTTGCCGAGCGGGAGGGCGACCCCGGGCGGAAAGCGGAACTGGAGCGGATGGGGGTCAACCTGGGACGGGTCCCGTGGGAGGGCGCTGAGGATTTCTGGCAGGCCCTTCAGTCCCTCTGGCTTACCCACATGCTGGTCATGGCCGATGAAAATTACCCTGGCCCGGGGATATCCTTTGGCCGCATGGATCAGTACCTCTACCCTTATTATCAAAAATCTATAGAAGCGGGGGAGGACCGGGAATTCCTTAAGGATATCCTCAAATGTTTCTGGATCCACTGCAACACCGCCTATGACGCGATGATCAAGGTGGGGATGAACCAGGGGATCACCGCGGGATACGGACAACTCATCATGCTTTCCGGCATGGGAAAGGATGAGAAGGATCTGACCAACGACCTCACCCTTGCCATCCTGGAAGTGATCGACGAGATGTCCCCCATCCTGGAGCCCAAACCCAATGTCCGGCTCCACCGGAACACCCCGGATATCCTTTTGGATAAGGTCTGCGGCATGATTGCCGAAAGCCAGGGGGCGCCCTTTCTCCTCAACTTTGATGAGCGGTCCATGGCGGGACTCCTGCGGGAGGCCAAATTTGCGGGCCTTGAAAAGCTCATCCACCGGGACAATGTTTACGATTACAGCGCCGTGGGGTGCCTGGAAAATACCATGGTGGGCAACGACCGGTCCTCCACGGTGGACGTGAACCTCAACTTTCTCAAGGCGGTGGAGCTTACCCTGGGAAATGGCAGGGATATTACCGCCTATAAAGACCAGCTCTGGGGAAAGCCTTACCGGAACATCCGGATGGGGCCCCGGACCGGGGATCCCCGGAACTTCAAGACCTTCGACCAATTTTACGATGCCTTTATCGAGCAAACCCGGTTTATCATCAAAAAGGTTACGGAGCTCTACAACGAAGGGGATCGGGTACGCTCGGAATTTTTGCCTTCCCCCTACCTCTCGTGCCTCGTGAAGGGCTGCGCGGAGAGCGGCAAAGACGTTACCCAGGGGGGGGCGGAGATCCGGTTCGTTACGGTTGAGGGGGTGACCTTTGCCACCACCATCGACAGCCTCCTCGCGGTAAAGCATCTGGTTTACGACACCCGCTCCTGCACCATGGATGAACTCATCCGGGCCCTGGGGGACAACTGGGTTGGCCATGAGGTACTCCGGGCCCGGGCGAAGAACAAGGCCCCCAAATACGGCCGGGACAATACCGAGGCGGACGAGTTGGCCCGGCGCTTTATGGAATTCTGGTCCACCGAGGTCTCGAAATACCGGACTCCCAGCGGCCATATCTACCGCGGGGGGATGCTCTCCTGGAATTACTGGGTCAGCGACGGTTATGTGCTTGCCGCCAGTCCCGACGGCCGGCAGCGGGGGCAGTTTCTTTCCAACGCGATCTGCCCGTCCAACGGGGCTGACTGTAACGGTCCCACCGCCAACAGTAATTCGGTGGGGACGGCCCTAGGGGGCAGGGATGGCGAGGGGAATTATATCAATTACCTTCCCAACGGGGCGAGCCATACCATCACCATGAGCCCTTCCCTCATGCGGGACGACGAGCACCGGGCTAAGTTCAAGGCTTTCCTCCGGGGATATGTCGAAAACGGGGGGACTGCCCTGCAGATCAACGTATTGGATCCGGAAACCCTGAAGGACGCCCAGAAGAACCCCGAGGAGTACCGGCACCTCTTGGTACGGGTTACGGGGTACAATGCCTATTTTACGAGCATTGGCCGGGAACTGCAAAACGAGATTATCCTGCGGGAATCCCATGGCCGGTTTTAAGGGGCAGGATTTTCCGGTGGGGGATACTGGCGGGGATAGCGCCCGGTGAAGGCGATGATCCTGGACATCCAGAGGATGTCCACCGAGGACGGGCCGGGACTGCGGACCACGGTTTTCTTCAAGGGCTGTAACCTCTCCTGCGCCTGGTGCCATAACCCGGAGAGCATATCTCCCCGGCCGGACCTCTTCTGGTTCGCCCAAAAGTGTATCGGGTGCGGTACCTGCGAGGGTTCCTGTTCCCGGGGGGTGATCACCCGGGAGCAGGGGAGGGTGCGGTTTAACCGGGCGCAATGCGCCGCTGGAACTCCCGCGGCGGGGGACTGCCGGCGTTGCGTCGAGGCCTGCCCCAATGGCGCCATTGAACTCAAGGGGGAAGCGCGGGAGGTGGAGAGTCTCTGCGGGGAACTCCTCAAGGATAGGGCCTACTTCGGCCCGGAGGGGGGGGTGACCCTCTCCGGGGGGGAGGCGGTGCTTCAGAGCGCGGTAACGGTCCTGGCTCGGCTCCTCAAAGAGGCCGGCCTTTCCGTGGCTCTGGATACCGCGGGGGCCTACGATTTCCGGGTCTTGGAGGGGATATTGCCCTTTGTCGACCTGGTTCTCTACGACCTCAAGATCTTTGAATCCGCTCTACACCGGTCCTTTACCGGGGCGGACAACCGGCTTATTCTGGAAAACTACCGGAAGCTCATGGAACGGGGAAGCCGGGTCTGGGTACGGACTCCCATAATCGAGGGGGCCACCGATAGTGAGGAGAACATCGCGGCCATCGGCCGTTTTATCCGGGAGGCGGGACCGCCTGAAAAATGGGAACTCTGCGCCTTTAACAACCTCTGCCGGGATAAGTATGAACGGCTGGACCTGGATTGGGCGTATAAAACGGCGGGGCTTACCAGGAAGGAACATATTAAGGCGCTGACCCAAACGGCGCGGGCGCTCGTGCCCTCTGCGGTGTGGAGCGGAAGTACGGTATAAGAAGTACGGTATAAGGAGGTTGTTATGGTGAAATTCTCCGGGGAATTTGAGGAGATCTGTGCTAAAAAATTTGAAAGCGACAGTAAGATAGGGCTCTTGTCTTCGGTGGCCCCCGACGGCTATCCCCATGTCGCCCTGATCACTTCCATCAGTGTAAAAACGAAAAAGACCCTTATGTGGGGCCAGTTTTCCCGGGGACTCTCCAAGACCTACCTCGCGGACAACCCCAAAACAGGCTTCCTCGTGATCTCGGCGGATCAGTACTGGTGGGCCGGTAAAGCCCTCCATTCGGGTAGTGTGGTAAAGGGAGAGGATTTTGAATATTTCAACAACAAACCCCTGTTCCGGTACAACTCCTACTGCGGCTTCGGTGCGGTTCATTACGGCGATATTCGGGAGGTGAGTGCCGGGGAAAAACTGCCCCTCCCCGCGTTTATCCTGGGTTCCCTGCGGTCCGCCTTGCTAAAAAAAGCCGCGCTAAAAAACACCCCGGCCCCGGAGGGCGCGGAAACCGGACCGATTGAAAAGATGCCCCCCTACGGCCGTAAGCTCTGTTCCAACCTGGCCTGCCTCAAGTTTATCGCCTGGGTGGACGCCGACGGTTTTCCCCGGATCATCCCCGCCTTACAGGGCGTTCCCCTGGATGCCAATAATCTGGTATTTTCCGCGGCCCCCTACGGCGAACTCCTGGAGACCATCCCGCCGGGGGCAAAGGCCGCGGTGTTCCTGGCTAATCTGGACCTGGAAAGCCTCCTCCTCCAGGGCCGCTGGACGCCCCTCAACCGGGGCAGCCGTTTGCGGGGGGGCGTCTTCAATATCGACAAGGTTTACAACTCCATGCTGCCCCTGAACCGCTATATCTACCCCCCCCAGGAACTGCCCCGGGCATACGGGTAGGCGGGTTTTTGACCATCGGAAAATTAAAGTTTTGGAGTTATGGAAGGTGTTTATGGTTACTACAGAAAAATCAACAACTCCGCCGCAAGAGACCGGGTTATGTACCCTTCGCAACGAATCGGCGGATGCCGCGGAAAACCTTGACCGCATGGTGAAGGCGGTAGAAGCCGTGGTTGTGGACGAAACCGACCTCATAGCGGCGCTGGCTAATATTTCCGCGGTGCTCATGGCCTACCTGGGGGAAATCAATTGGGCCGGGTTTTATATCCAGAAGGGAAATGAGCTGGTCCTGGGGCCTTTTCAGGGACTTCCCGCCTGTACGAGGATCGGGGCAGGGAAGGGGGTATGCGGCAAAGCGGCGGCCGCCGGTAAGACGGTAATCGTTCCCAACGTCCATGAATTTCCCGGCCACATTGCCTGCGATTCCGCTTCCGCCTCGGAAATCGTGATCCCCCTTTTTAGGGGTGGCCGGGTGTACGGCGTGCTGGATGTGGACAGCCCCCGGCTAAACCGGTTCTCCCCCCCGGAGGCGGAGGCCTTAAACCGGATCGGCGATCTTATCAGCGCTTTTTTAGATCGCTACGAGCACTAAGTTTCTTCAAATTTTGCCAATTTTTACCCGCTCACCACCCCCCTTTCCCACCCTTTGGTTGAGGGTAAGATTCACCAGGCAATAGGGCGTAAGCTCAATAAGATTCGTAACGCTGTAGTACCGCATACTCTCATAATGGGCGGAGAGCAGCACCGAGCCTGTCCCCCAGGACACATCCACCGATACCCCGCCGTATGCATGGGTCGGTTAGAATTTCGATGAGGCATTGCGCTGAGCTGAGTTGACAGCAGGACTGTATAATTTATACTATATTATACAGAGAATGGGAAATCATGGATAACGAATTTTTTACCATTTCATCGCAAAAAAATCCCAATATAACCGTTCGGGTTGTGCCCGGTCATTTTGCCACGAACAGCGCGCATAGAAGCCATTATATCGACATATTTGACATAATGGCCAGCGCGCGAATTGCGCGGGAGGCAGCCCGCGA
>JAITEG010000150.1 GCA_031282145.1 Spirochaetaceae bacterium
CTTGGCGAGGGGGCCGGGACAGTCGAAACCACCACCTTGGGTACTTCTCCGGTTCCAACGATTGGCGGCAAAGGGATCACTACTACCCTTCTTGCGGCTAACCTCAACGTTACTTCCGCCACCGCCGCCGACCGGAAGCTGAATTCGCTAACCGGTCCGAGTGCTACGCCAAATGGCACGATAAAACCGGCGGCGGTATCTACAGCTACCGTAAATAACGATGTGGTGATTGTCAGCAACGCGATATTTGTTCCGGCCCCATAACGGGTGTTTTTAATCCCGCGCCGCGTCCTTTGGGACCGGCGCCGGGGTTTACGCCCCATCTTATGTACCATACGAAGACACCCAGGCGCTTGCCCTGGGTGTCTTCATCATAACCACCGATCTTCCCCAGCATGCTGCGGAAGGCCCCCAGCATACTCTGGAAGAGCCGCAGCATATGTAGTAGAACGCGGCCCGCCTTACCCGCGCCTCCTTCCATGGGCTACTGAGCCGCCGGCGGCAACATGGGACAGGGTATAGAGGAGCAAGGCGAGACCCGATGGAAGTCCTAAAAGTACGGTGGCGGGGACGGCGTCAAACCCTTGCAGGCCGAAACCGACATACTCCGCCAGGGCGAACACCAACGCGGCGACGGCGGTCCCCCGGACGGTACGGAAGCCCAGGTAGATCGCCGCCAGGGCTATCCAGCCCCGCCCTGCCACGCCGCCGGGGGTGTAGGCCCCCACCCGGAAGCTCAGGGCGGCCCCGGCAAGGCAGGCGAGGAAGGCTGCCGCCGCCCAGGCCCCTTCCCGGTACCATGCCGGGTGGAGCCCCCGTTCCTCCGCGGCCAGGGGGGAACGCCCCGCGGCCCGCAGCCGCAGCCCTAGGGGAGTTTTCCCGATAAAGAGGCCCCCCAGGATGACGAGAACCCAGGCCGCATAGGTAAACGGCAGTTGTCCCGACAGGATCTTTCCCACCCCGGGGAGTTTTTCGATTAGGGGAATAAAAACCGGTCCGGGGATGGAAAGCTCCGGGGCCCGGAGAACCCCCTTGGTGCCGAACCAGATCCGGGAAAGGGAATCGGTAACGCCCCCCGCGGCAAGATTCAGGGCGAGACCGGCGATAAAGGGATTGGCCCGGGTTTTGTGGATAAACCGGGCGAGGGCCCAGCCGGTAACGGCCCCTAAAAGGGCGGTTAACAGGGTCCCCCACCACACCGAGCCAAGGTTAACCGCCAAGACGAAGGCGAAAAAAGAACCCAGGACCATGAAGCCCTCAATGAATATCCCCAGGGCCCCGGAAAATTCCGTGAGCAGGGCCCCCAAACCGGCCAACAAAAGGGGTGTGGCCGAGGTAAGGATGCCGGCAATCATGGGGCGCCTCCCGGCGCTTTGGAGCCGGCCCTCCGGGACCGCCGGGGCAGGCGTGGCAGCCGTGGCTGCCATGCGGCGAAATGAACGGTGGCCAACAATAACACCGCCGCCTGAATAAACGCGACGGTTTCAAAGCTAAGCTCCGAGGCGAGGAGGGCCGAATCGGAACCGGCCTTGAGCCATCCGTAGATCAGGGCCGCGGGAAACAGGGCCAAGGGACGGTTCCGGGCGATAAGGGCGACGGCAATGGCGTTCCAGCCAAGGCCCCCGGGAAAACCGAGGTGGCAGAGCCCATAGGTTCCCGCTACGGCAAAAAACCCCGTAAGCCCCGCCAGGGCCCCCGAGACGAGGAGCGCCGGGGTCCAGTACGCTTCCGGCCGGAACCCGCCGTAACGGGCAAAATCCGGGGCGGCCCCGGCGATTCTAAACCGGTAGCCCGGGGCGGTTTTATTGATAAAGAGGTAGCCCCCGATGACCAGGATAAGGGCGAAGACAAGGGAGACGGACAGGTTTGACGGGGGAAGCAGCCGGAGGAGCAGCCGGTTTTGGGGGAACCGGGCGGTGGCTAAAAGATTTCCCGTGGGATCCCGGAGGGGTCCGGAAATCAGATAGTCCCCCAGGGGAGTGAGGGCGGCGGATAATAAAAAGGAGGTGATGAGTTCACTGGCGCCGAATTTTCTTTTTAATATCCCCGAAACCGCCCCCATGATCCCCCCCATGGTCAGGGCCGCGAGGGCCGCCAGGCAGAGGAGGGCGAAGGCCGCCGTATTACCCCCCCAGGGGGTTCCCGGAATTTCCCCGGCCTTCCCCGAAAGGAGTACCAGGGCTGCCGCCAATCCCCCGAGGTATATCTGTCCCTCCCCGCCCAGGTTGAAGCATCCCCCCCGGAAGGCGAGGACTATCCCCAGGGACGCGGTGAGGAGGAGGCTCACGTGGTCCAGGGTATTCCCCAAAAACCACGGGGAAGCCCAGGGACCGATAAAAAAGGCCCTGAGGGTATGGGCGGGCCGGGGGGAATTGAACAGGATGAGGAGTACCGTCAGCAGTACCGCGGCCCCCAGGGTGATACAGGGCCCCCAAAAAACTCCCCGGAGGGTAATTCCCGGTTGGTTTGAAAAGGCGGCTTTTCCTGGTCTAGCCATGGCCGTCCCCCCCGGCCATGGCCCGGCCGATACGGTTTTTTATTTCCCGGATCCGTTCCGGGGCTTCCCGGTTTTTCCAAGAGTCTTTCCGACTCAAGTCTGAAAGACTCAAGCCGGAAAGGATCCGGGTGGAAAATATTCCACCCCGGAGGATCCGGATTTCATCGGAAAGGACCGCCAACTCCTCCGTATCCGTGGAAAAAAGGAGGATCCCCCTCCCCGAATCGGCATAGGTCCGCAGCTTCCGGAGGAGCGCCTCCCGGCTCAGACGATCAAGACCCTGGCCGGGCTCGGCCAACACCAAAAGGGCGGCCCTTTCGGCCCATTCCCTTGCCAGGATGATCCGCTGGATCATACCCCCGGAAAAAGACGCCATCCCCGCTTGGGGAGAACGGGAAAGCCGGGCCTGGGAGAGGACCATCCCGATCCAGGTATCAAGATACGCCTGGTCCATAAACCCCAATTTCCCCGGAAAGCCATGGGTCGAGCGGCGGTGGGCGTGGAGGATGACGTTGTCCCGGATCGAAAGGGAGGGAGCGTACATGGCGCTCCCGGAAATACCTGCCCCCAGGTAAGCCGCCCCGGCCATCCGGAAGGCCCCGGGCCCCCGGCCGGTAATATCCCGGCCGTTAACCGTCACCGTTCCTCCGGTGGGCCGCAAAAAACCGGTAATCGCCAGTTCCAGGGTCTCAAGGCCGCTGTCCCTGACCCCGGCGATACCCAGGATCCTGCCGGGGGAAACCTCCAGATCCACCCCCCGGATAAAGGGCCGTCCCGGTAATTCCACCGAAAGGCCGCGAACCGTCAAGCATGGCTTTGCCAGGCAGCCCGTCTTTGACGGGCCTGACGCCTCCACCAGGCCGGCCGGGGAAAGAAGCGGCGGTTCCCGGCCGTCGGACGGCGCTGGGGCATCGGACGGCGCTAAAGCGTTTATCTCCGGAAGCGGGATCGGCGGCGAAACCTCACCGGCTTTTTCCTCCTCCTCAAGACCGAACATGAGATTCCCCAAGGCGCGGACGTCACCGCTTGCGCCGTTTTTACCGTCCAGGGAGGCCGCGGAACGAACCGCCACGGTCCTTCCTTTTCTTAAAATGGTTACCCGGTCCGCAAGACCCAAGGTTTCTTCCAGTTTATGGGAAATGAGAACGATCCCCTTTCCCTCAGCCTTAAGCTGGGCAAAAAGGGTAAACAATCCCTGGGTTTCCCCGGGGGTAAGCACCGCCGTGGGTTCGTCAAATATCAGATACCCCACGTTACGGAGGAGCAGGGCCAGGATCGCGGTTTTTTGCCGGAGACTTACCGAAAGGGAGTCTGTGGGCCGGTCTATGGGGAGGTCAAAGCCCCAGCGCTCGGAAAGGGAACGAATTTGGTTCCGGGCTTTTTTCCGGTTTATGAAGGGGCCGGAAAGGCCTTCACTGCCCAGGATACAATCCTCCCAAACCTTAAAACCCGGTACCAGGTTGGGGTGTTGGCGGACCATACCTATCCCCGCGGCCAGGGCATCCGCCGGGGCGGCAAAGTGGTATTCCTTCCCATTGATACAAATACTTCCCCTGCTGGGTTTGAGATAACCCGCCATGATGTGCATCAAGGTGGATTTTCCCGCCCCATTTTCCCCCAGCAGGGCATGGATCTCAGCGGACCGGAGTTCAAAACCGGCGTTATCCAGGGCATAAATTCCATTAACGGGAAAATATTTTTCTATTCCACGTAATTCTACCATTCCGGCACGGCCTCCCGTTTCCCCAAGACACTCCCTCATTCCTCCAAACGGAGGCTCTCCGCCCGGATCTGTTCAAGGAATTCCGCCTGTTTTGTCCGGATTTCCGGACTCACGGCGGCGAGGTATCGGGGATCATCCTGGACAAAGTCGACAAAACCATCGGCCACCCCTACCATCTCGGCCTGACCAAAGGGCAGGGTTCCCGCGAGGTACCGTTTTGTTTGTTCATACGCCGCCCGGTCCTGGTACAAAACGGAACTCCCCACCACGGTTCCCGGGCGTATCCCGTACCCATTGGTATCAAACCACACAACCTTGGCCCCGGCTTCGGAAGCGGCCTGAACCACCCCCTCATTGGCCCCCCCGGCGATACAGAGGATCACCGCGGTCCCCCCCCGGATCATGTCCACCGCCAGACTCGCCCCGGTTCCCGCGTCAAACCAATTTCCCACCACCCGGAAATCGGCGGTGAAAGCGGGGTCTACCGACCGGGCTCCGGCCAGGTAACCGGGAAGGATGGTGTTGTTCATGGCGGGATATTCCTGACCCGCTACGAGGCCGACCTTGCCGTTTTCCCCCTCCTTCCCGGCGGAAATTTCCGCGGTCACCAGGGCTGCGATATGTCCTGCCATAAAGGCCTGCTCCCATTGGTTGTAGCGGAGGCTGTAAATATTGGGGTTTCCCCAAACTTCCCCATCCAGGAGGAGGAATTTCTGTCCCGGAAATTTCGCCGATACACTCTGGGCTATGGCGGGAAGGGAGGGATTGGAGGAGACAATGAGACCGTAGAGCCCTGAGGCGGCCAGGGCGCTTACCCGGGACTCCCATTCGGCCTGATTAAAGCCGCCTTCAATAACCGTAACGGTTACCCCCGGCTGTTCCGCCGCCGCCCGGGTCACTCCGGCGGCGAGCATCTCGTAGATGGGGCTTCCGGACATAACCCCGGGGATAAACACGGCGATACGGTTTGTGTTATCCTCCTCCGCCCCGGAAGGGGGATTGGTGGATTTTCCCCCGCATCCGGCCAATACCAGGGCCACGAGAAAAACCAAGAGTCCCCAGCCCCTCCTTTTTCTGAAAAAACCAAACTTCATAGCTGCCTCCACGGTAATAGCCGTTTCGTCGGGGGCAAAAAAAATCCCCGGCTATCCAGGGTTTTGATGAGGGGAAATGGGCTTACGGAAGGTTTTTAATTCCGTTCACACAATTTTCTTCCATCCGGACTTTACCGTCGGCGCCGGAATTTCACCGGTTCAGTTCAGAACCCTTCACAGATAAGTCCTGAAGTCGCGGGCTATACCGCCGGTTGGGAATTACGGAGGATAAAATCCCCGCGCACCCGACCCTGAAAATCTTTATTAAATATAATACCGATCGGCTTGCTAGTCAAGTCTGACCAGTAGTTTTTCAGGGCAGAGGCGTTTACTCTATGGTATTTGAAAGGTAAATGCAGGACCCTCCGGTTCGTCCGTAGGACCCTACGGGTCATCCGTAGGGTCCTGGGAATCATCCCCAGCATGCTGGGGAACAGCCGCAGGACCCTGCCGGTCGTCGGCAGGAGTTCTGGTTCCGGCGGCTCGTTTATTTCAGCAGGGCGTTGATCGCCTGGGCGGCCCGGCGGCCCTCCCCCATGGCGAGGATTACCGTGGCGGCTCCCAGCACGATATCTCCTCCGGCATAAACCCGGGACAGGGAGGTTTTTTGGGTTTCGTCCACGATGATCCGGCCCCGTTTATCCGCCGAAAGGTTCGCCGTGGTTCTGGTGAGCAGGGGGTTGGATTCGTTTCCCAGGGCCACGATCACCGTATCGCAGTCAAAGGTATATTGTGAACCGGGAACGGCCACCGGACTTCTGCGGCCGGAGGCATCACTTTCACCTAATTCGTATTTCAGGAGTTCCATTGAGATAACCCGGCCCTGATCATCCCCCAGGAACCGGGTGGGGTTCCGTAAAAAGTTAAAAACGATACCCTCTTCCAGGGCGTGTTCCACCTCTTCGGCCCGGGCGGGCATTTCCTCCCGGGTCCGGCGGTAGATTACGTGGACCTGTTCCGCGCCCAGCCGGAGGGCCATCCGGGCGGCGTCCATGGCGACATTTCCGCCGCCGATAACCGCCGCGATCCGGGAACGGTACATGGGGGTGGCGGCCTGGGCCGGATCATAGGCCTTCATCAAATTCGCCCGGGTAAGGTATTCGTTGGCGCTGACGACCCCCACGAGGTTTTCCCCGGGGCACCCGAGGAATTTGGGGAGTCCCGCTCCCGCCCCGATAAAAACCGCGTCGTAGCCGTCCTCGTCGAGGAGTTCCCGAACGGTCCGGGTTCTTCCCACGAGAAAATTGGTCGCGAGGCGGACCCCCATTTTTTTGAGGGTCTCCACTTCGGCCTGAACTATGGACTTGGGGAGCCGGAATTCGGGGATGCCGTAGATCATCACCCCCCCGCTCTTGTGGAAGGCCTCGAAGATCGATACCTCGTGTCCCTCCCGGGCCGTGTCCGCCGCTACGGTGAGCCCCGCGGGGCCTGAACCGATAACCGCCACCTTTTTTCCGGTCCGGCCTTTTACCGCCGGAGTGGTAACCTTGCCGTTTGCCCGCTCCCAATCCGCCACATACCGCTCCAGACGGCCTATGGCTACGGCCTTTTCGATGTTTTTAAGGCTCTTGCCCAGGGTACATTCGGCCTGGCATTGTTTTTCCTGGGGGCAAACCCGCCCGCACACCGCCGGAAGCAGGTTGGTCTCCTTGATCACGTCCACCGCCGCTTTAAAATCTCCCTTTTGAATTTCCGCGATAAACCGGGGGATGGGGACCTGCACGGGACAGCCCTTAACGCAGGGTTGGTTTTTACAGCCCAGGCAGCGTTCCGCCTCGAGGCGTGCCTGGTTTTCTCCGTATCCCAGGGCAACCTCCGCAACATTTTTGTTCCGAATCTCCGGGGCCTGGGCCGGCATCTCCTGGGCAGGAATGGCAATCCGGTCCCGGGCGGTGAGGCTTTCACCCCGGGCCTTTCGTTCCAGAATCGGCGTCAATAGGATCCGCGCTTCATCATCAAGCTGGTGTAAGGTTTTTGTTTCTCCGTTCATATTGTCCCCCTATTTTTGGGCCGCCGGCGCCGGGTGGGGCGGGAGGCCGAGTCCTATATGACACTTATGATGATCCTCATCCTCCCGCTGTTTAAAAGCCCGCATACGGAGCATCATATTATCAAAATCAACCCGGTGGCCGTCAAATTCCGGGCCGTCCACACAGACAAATTTGACTTCTCCCCCCACCGTTACCCGGCAGCCCCCGCACATACCGGTACCGTCGATCATAATAGTGTTGAGGGACACCATGATGGGTACCCCAAATTCGGCGGTAGTTTTTTCACAGAATTTCATCCTGATCGGGGGGCCAATGGCTACCGAAAGATCCGGTTTTGGTGAAGGAGCGGCGCAATACTCCTTGAGGGGCTCCGTAACCAGGGCCTTTCTGCCGTAGGAACCGTCATCGGTAACCACTACCAGCTCGTCGGCGTATTGCCGCATCCGATCCTCAAAGATCACCAGTTCCCGGGTCCGCCCTCCGATGATAACGATGACCCGGTTCCCCGCCGCCTTCATAGCCTGGACGATGGGGTAGAGGGGAGCGACCCCGATACCGCCCCCCACACAAACCACGGTACCGAATTTTTCAATATGGGTGGGATTTCCCAGGGGCCCCAGGATGTTTTCCACCGCCTCCCCCGGCTCCTTTACCGCGAGTTTATGGGTAGAGGCGCCCACAGTTTGAAAGACTATAGTAAGGGTTCCTTTTTCCGTGTCTGCGTCGGCTATGGTAAGGGGGATCCGTTCGCCCCAATCCGTATCGATCTGTACAATAATAAACTGGCCTGCCTTACGAGCGTGGGCGACAAGGGGAGCTTCCACCACCATCTCGTATACATCGGCGGAAAGCTGCTTTTTGGAGATAATTTTGTTCATAACGCTCCTCCATGGCAATAATATATATTATTTTATCGATAGGCTCAAGGGTCTGGTAAGAAACTTCGGGAATTCCAAATTTAAAAAAAGATGACAACAATAAGGTATGGTACGGGGAATACCGGATGGCGGGGGAGCCGGGGTTTAGCCCTGGCGGCGCCATCCTTGGCGCCTTTTCCTCCCGCTGGTCGGCGGGCTAAACCCTTCGAGTCCGGTCTCTCTGCGTTCGACAGGACTCGAACCTGCCACCTACGGATTCGAAGTCCGTCGCTCTATCCGGATGAGCTACGAACGCATATCATTAATAAATTAAGGGGGGATGACGGGGCTCCCCTCCGGCCTTCGACTTCCTGTCTCATGCCTCCGGGCCGGGGTTTAGCCCTGACGGCGCCATCCCTGGCGCCTTTTCCTCCCATTGGTCGGCGGGCTAAACCCTTCGAGCCCCGCCGTTTCCACAATTAATAAATTAAGGGTGGATGACGGGGCTCGAACCCGCGACATCCAGATCCACAATCTGGGACTCTACCATTGAGCTACATCCACCATCATAGTCACTATGGGATAATTACTTATTTTTGTCAAGGTAATATATCGAGCAGGGCGAGTGCATATAAAAGTACCTGTCTTTGCCCGGCTTTCTTCTAAACCGGCATCCGGTTTTCGCCGATATTGGATTAGAGGTATACGTTATGAATGAAGGTATTTCGGACTATAGGATTGGTATCGGTATCCTTGAAGGGGAAACCGCGGTTTTAAAAAAAATCGCCGCCCTCCAGGATTCGGTCAGAACCGCGGTGATGAACCGGGATTGGGCGGATTTTGAATCGCTCCTCAACTCGCTACAGGAATACGGAGCTCAATTTGAAGCCCTGGAGGCGGAACGGGTCCGGTTTTTTTCTATTCTGGGGGAAACGAACTCCGCCGCTGATGAAAAAGCGGGATTTTACGCCTTAACCGCCCGGCTTCCTCCGGTGGAACGGACGGCTTTAACCACCGCTTACCGGAAGCTCAAAATGGAAACCTTCAAAATGTCCCTGATTAATAACTCCCTTATGGAATACCTCAATGAAACCAGAACCGCCGTGGCGGCCTTCCTCGAAGCCGTCTTTCCCGACCGCAAGGGGCGGCTCTATTCCCGGCGCGGGATCCAGAAACCCGCGGATATGCGGAGCATGGTCTTGAACCATAGCTTTTAAGGAGGAATGATAAAAAATGACCTCAACCTTTTCAGGAATTGAAATAGGCAAACGGGCAGTAGCGGCCCACCAGCAGGGGATCAATACCACCGGCCATAACCTCTCCAACGCCTCTACCGAAGGTTATTCCCGACAGCGGGTGGAATTTTCCCCCTTTGAACCCATCTACCTCCCCGGACTGAACCGGGAGGAAACCCCCGGCCAGATAGGCCAGGGTACGGTGGTGGAACGGATAGAACGAATCCGGGATCAACTTCTGGATCAGCGGATCATCGCCGAAGCTTCCGGCGAGGGGTATTGGGAGACCCGGGATCCGTACCTGCGGATGATCGAACAGGCCTATCTCGAAGTAGGGGAGAACTCCATCCGGAGCAAGATGGATGCCTTCTGGGATTCCTGGCAGGAACTTTCATTATATCCCGGAGATACCCCCCCGCGGATAGCGGTAGTTGAACGGGGAAAAACCATGATCGACGGGATTCGGGATCGGTTTAATGCCCTCCGGGGACTCCAGGATATGGTGGACCAGGATGTCCAGCTTACGGTGGAACGAGTTAATGACCTTTCCCGGCAGATCGCCGGCCTGAATAACGACATTCAAAAGATCCGTGCCCAGGGGGATAATCCCAACGACTTGCTGGACCGCCGGGACCTCCTGGTGGACAAACTCTCGTCTATCATCAGTGTTACCGTAGATCAGCGGGATCCGGATGAATTTATGGTGTATACCGGGGGAAGGGTGCTGGTTCAGGGCCGGATCGGCCGCCAATTTGGTCTGGAACGGGGGATAGATACCGATGGGTTTTCCCGCATTGTCTGGGAAGATACCGGGGATGAATTGCAGATCCACCGCCAACGGGAACATCACAGCGGGAACCTCGGGGCTCTTCTCGAACTGCGGGACGGAACCCTTCGGGAGGAAATCCAGACCCTGGATTCGGTGACCATGAACTTTATCGACCTCGTCAACGAGATCCACCGTTCCGGGTACGGGCTTAACGGAACTACGGGAAACGACTTTTTTTCCGAATACCCCTTTGTGACCAATGTGGCGGGGAACTACGACCGGGACGGGGATGGGACCTATGATTCCAGTTATATCTTCAGAATCAACGGGACTAATGCCCTGGAAAGTCGGGCCCAGATCGGCCTTGAGGGGGTGATAACCCTGTCGGGAGCCGCGGGGAATGTGGAAGTTCCCTATTATCCCACGGATACGGTGGCGGACGTAGTGGGCCGGATTAACCATTCCGGCGCGGAAGTGACCGCCCGGCTTAACCGGGAAGGCCGTCTTTCCCTCAAAGGAACCCCCTCGGCGGATCGGGATAATCCCGATTTTGTGATCCGCCACCTCGAAGATTCGGGTTATTTCCTTACCGGGTATGCGGGACTCCTCGCCGAACCGGGAACCGAAGGGGCCTACGATTGGGGCGGACCCGATGCGGTGGAAACCCTCCGGGGAGGGGCCCGGGACTACGCGGCGGCCCCGGTGGCCCATCCCTCGGGATGGATTGAGGTAAATCCCGCCCTGCTCCGGGATTCCTCGTCGGTGGCTGCGGGCTTTGGGGAAAACAACCGGCCCGCCAATCCCGGTAACGGGGAGGCGGCTTTGGCCATTGCCGCCCTCAGAAACACCGCGGTCATGGTGGGACAACTGCGGACCTTCGATGACTACTTTGCCGACGCGGCGGGCCGGATCGGGATCCTGGGGGAACAAAGTGGCCGGGCCCTGGAAACCCAAAACCTTACCATGAAACAACTTCGGGATATGCGGGAATCCATTTCCGGGGTCAACATGGATGAAGAACTGGCCGCCATGATCAAGTACCAGCACGGGTATGCCGCGGCGGCGCGGTTCATCACCACGGTCAATTCCCTGCTGGATACCATTATTAATAGGATGGGGGTATAGCCTCCGAAGGGGGGCAACGCGGCGCGCTGAGTCCCCCGTAAGGGAAGCCCTTCTGGGGCAGGAGTAAGCTATTATGAGAAGAATTGCTACGGATATGCCAAATAACGATGCCCAGTACTACCTCAGGCGGCAGGAAGAGGGACTTGCCAATATACAGGCCAAGATCGCTGGGCAGACCCGGCTTCGGGAACTCCGGGACGATCCCCTCGCGGCCTCCCATGCGGTACGGTACGAATCCTATCTCGCCCGGCTGGAACGGTTTGAAACCAATACCTTCCACGCCCGGGAACATTACCAGATGGTAGAAGGGAACCTCAGGCAGGCCAACGACATTATGCAGCGGATTCGGGAGCTTTCCGTTCAGGGGGCCAATGGTATCTATACCCAGGAGGACCTCCGGTATATGGCGGTGGAGGTTAACGAACTGCTCAAAGAATTGGTATCCATATCCAACACCGTTGGTCCCGACGGAAAACAGCTCTTTGCCGGGGATAAGGTCTATACCGAACCCTTCCGGGCGGTGGAAGGAACCGTCGAGGGAGGGGGAGACTCCATGGTGGTCCGGGTGGAATACCGGGGCGCCGGTCCTTCCCGCCGGACCGAGATAAGCGAGGGGGCCTATACCTCCCTGGACATCGGGGGAGGGGAGGCCTTTTGGGCGGAGAAGATGCAGATCTTCTCCACCTTTGACGCCACCGATTACCGGGTCACCACTCCCGGCGCTTTTTATGTGGACGGCCAGGAGATCACCGTAAATACGGGGGACACCCTCCACGCCATTGTGGCTAAAATAAACGAATCCTCCGCCCCGGTAAAGGCCTATGTGGACCCCGAAACCAGGGGTCTTTCCCTGGAAGGGACCAATGCCCACCTTATCCGCCTGGAGGACCGCTCGGATTCCCGGGTTTTACAGGACCTGGGACTCATTGCCGCCAATAGCGATCCCGGGGCGCCCAACTGGCATCCTACGGCCCGCCTTTCCGGGGGCTCCGCCTTCGATATGGTGATCCGTCTCCGGGATGCCCTGTTCCGGGGAGATCAAGAATTCCTGGGAAGCCAGGGGATAGGGGGCATAGATCTGGCTCTGAGCAATTTCGCCAGCCGCCTGACCGACCTGGGAAGCCGCTTTGAGCGGGCGGAGATGACCTGGAAGCGGCTCAACGAGGAGATCCCTAACGTTACCGCCGCCTTGGGCAGAGAATCGGGCCTGGACTTTACCACCGCCGCCACGGACCTGGGGATGATGGATTTTGCCCACAAGGCGGCCCTTCAAACCGCCGCCAAGGTCATTCAGCCAACCCTGCTGGACTTCCTGCGTTAATGTACGTTAATTTATTTGAGGAGAAAAAAGTGAAGGTTGCAACCAAGGCCTACGGGCTTATTGAGGTGGATGAACGGCAGAAAATTACCTTTCCTGCGGGTCTTTTGGGGTTTGAACGGATCAAGGACTATATCCTTTTGGACGCGGAACGGCAGCCCTTTTATTGGCTCCAGGCCCTGGAAGTGGAGGAGCTTGCCTTTATTCTGATCAATCCCTTCCTGTTCAGGCCCGACTATGAGGTGGAGGTGGACGACGAGGAACTCCGGGAGATCGGTCTTTCGGATCCTAAAATGGCCCTGACCTTTTCGATTGTTACCATCCCGGCGGAAGGTCCCATGACCGCCAACCTCCAGGGCCCCCTGATCATCAACCGGGAGTCCCGGTTGGGTAAACAGGCGATCCTTACCGATGCCCGGTGGAAAACCAAGCATGATATCATGGAAGAGCTGGCATCCGTAAAGCGGACAGACGCGGCAAAGAAGGACCCATGCTGATACTATCAAGAAAAACCAATGAAAAAATAATGATCGGTGATGATATTTCCATCTCCATCATAGATATCCGGGGAGATCAGGTCCGCATAGGCGTGGAGGCCCCTAAGACGGTAAAAGTTTACCGGCAGGAGGTATTTGACGCGATCAAGGCCGAAAACGAGGCCGCCGCCGCTTCAACTCCGGTATTTCCGGAATTCAATTTTGACGCCCGCCGAGAATCTCTTTAGGGACTGAGAAACCGGTTTTCCGCCGGGAAAATCCCGGTTTAGTCCTTGTTTTGCTCGTAGAGGCTATTGAACTCCTGATTGACCGTAAGAAATACATCGAGCAGGGAAGGATCAAATTGGGTTCCTTTGCTTTCTATCATCTTTTGAACCGTTACCTCGTGGGAAAAAGCCGCCTTATAGGCCCGTTCCATCCGCAGGGCGTCGTATACATCGGCAATACTGACTATCCGGGCGGCCAGGGGGATCATTTCTCCCTCCAACTGGAAGGGATACCCCGAACCGTTCCACCGTTCATGGTGGCTCAGGGCAATCTCCTTCGCCATGGGATTGGGATAGGTAGACAAAATAAAGGCGCCGTTTTTGGTATGCTCCCGCATGACCGTCCATTCCCAGTCACTTAAAGGGCCCTCTTTGTTCAGAATATCGTCGGGGGTACCGATCTTTCCCACATCGTGCATGGATGCGAGAAAACCAATATTATCGATAAAATCCGCGTCTATCCGATCATAACCGGCCTTGTGGTACAGTTCCTCCGCCAAACACCGGGAATAATAATTTACCCGGATGATGTGTTTGCCCGTATCATTATCCTTGAGTTTCGATGCCTCGAGGAGGCTCATGAAGACGCTCCGGAGCAGCCGTTTATTTTCTTCCGTCACATCATCAAACATGACCACAAATTCCCGGGGCCGTTTGATATTTAAATCCGCGGAAAAAAGGTATACCCTGGTTTGAACCGTCGCCATTTCCCGGGACTTAATCCGGGCTTCCCCTTTCCAGGAATATCCGTTATTTCCCTGCAGGATGGTCTCCCGGATCTCCCGAATTGCCGACATTTCAAAAAATTTACCGAAAATATCGATAAAATACTTACCCGCCAGGTTCAAGAAGCCGGTAAAAAGATGTTCACAGGAAGGATTGGCATAAAGGATCTTAAATTTATTATCGATAAATAATACCGGAAAAACACTGTTTAAAAAGGGGTTCAAGGTGGAAGAGAAAAATTTTGAAGTCTCCCCATCTTCCGGTTCCGGCTCGAAAGATTCCTTGGGGATCTCTTCCAGTTCCTCAAATTCTTCCAGAGGTTCTAATTCATCATAGGGTTCTTTTTGAATAGTTGCCATATACTCCAGCTATACTTTTAAAATCGTCTCAGTGAGATTTAACTCCGCGTCACTTTTCCGCAGATACAGAGGTCCTGATAAAACCTCGTTATTATTTAATATAGCGATATTTTTCGCAATGTCCAATAACTCCCGGCTTTTTCCGTTTTTATGGAAGGGATCAACCGAAAAACCTTCCGGCAGCGCCGGTTCACCCGGTTCCGGTTTTATCATATCCGCATCGGGGCCGGTGAACAATACCGGTCCCTTTAAGGAAGCCGAATATATAAGCTCCAGGATTTCCCCAGGGGCCGCGTCCATATAGGCGGAAATCCGTTCGGTTCCCCGATACAGGGCGGTAAAATAACGGTTTTTTCGGGCGTTAATCACCGGAAGCACCGGACCGGGCCAAACCGAATGCGTATGGGCCATACAATCCAGGGTAGAAACCGAAACCATGGGGATATCCAGGGAAAGGGCCAGCCCTTTTGCCGCGGAAAATCCAATCCGCAGGCCCGTGAATGAACCGGGGCCTTTCATACAGGCAATCCGTTCCAGGGCCTCCGGTTTTAAACCGGCTTTTTTTAAGAGCATATCCACCCCCTCCATCAGGAGTTCGGAATGTTTAAGCCCCGCATCAATTTCAAAATACCATAATTGGTCATTTGAGGAAAGGGCCAGGGATAAAACCGAGGTAGCCGTATCCAGGGCAAGCACATTCATGGGTAAAACTCCTCCATGGCAAGAGACGGAATACGAATAAGGCGATGGTTTCCCTCAAGCAGGGATATTTCAACGATTATGGCCTCCGGGGGGATGGATTGGCGAAGCAATTCGCTCCATTCAATTACCGATACCCCCGGTCCATATAAAAAGTCCTCCCCCCCCAGGGCGTTAAAATCATCATCCCCCCCCAGCCGATAAGCGTCTATATGATAGAGGGGCAATTTTCCCTGGTATTCGCAGATGATAGTATAGGTTGGGCTGGTAATTTCCTCTTTTACCCCCAAGCCCCGGGCGATACCTTTGGTTAAGTAGGTTTTTCCCGTTCCCAGGCCCCCCCGCAGGGCAACCACGCTTCCGGGATGCAAAAATCCGGCGATCCGTTCCCCGGTGTTTATTGTTTCTTCCGGGGAGGCCGAAACCAGTTCAACCAGGAAGACCTCCTGAGTCATCCAGTTTGATGACAAATTGCTTTAATTCCTTAATAAGAGGCGTCAGGGGATAATCTACCGGTTCGGAAATGGATATGGATATTTCCTTAACGCCGGTAGGTTTGGTCTCAATCATAAAATCAATACGCCGTTCTATGGATTTATTTAATAGTTCCAGAACCGCTATACCGGAATAATGCCGGCGGTAATAAATAGGAACATCCTTTCTCGTAATGTCCTTGAGTTGAAGTATTTTCATGCCCCTATACCTGTTTCAAATATATTTTTATACTTCTGCATATTCAAAGACCACCGCATTTATGGTGTTCCAGGCCCTTCGGGGCACTTTAAGGAATTTGATATGCATGATTGTTCCCATGGCTCCGCTTCTATTGGTCCGCAGCACCTGTCCCAGTACCGCAAATTTCGATTCATCGGCATAAGAAATTTCAATTTTTAATCGTGAACCAACCGCGACAAAGGTGGATGTTTTTATCGCACAGCCGCCGATGGAGATATCCAGTATGGTCCCCAAAAATTTACGTTTATCCAGGACCAATTTTTGTTTTTTCTTCCGCCCATTGCCGGATTCTTCAATAAATACCAAATAAAAATTACAGGCCAGAGCGGCCTGTTTCCGCCGGGATTTACGCTGGGCCATATTTTTTACTTTATGGGAGTGGGCCACCTGCAGAACGGATCCCTTGGAAGTATCAGTCCGATCCACCACCCTGGTATCAAAGGAGAAGCCCTTACTGGATTTGGTAAAAAAAGAAATGGTAATTTTGGCGCCCTTATTGATATTGATCGGGTTTCCCAGGATATTCCGGGGACATTCTACCGACAGACTTTCCCTCCCGGAGGAAAGTACCCGTACCGGGTAACTTTCTTTTCCAAAAACAAGGACTACGGTGGAATTTTCCGCAACCTGGGTGGTGGTAGTGATCGTATTTCCCGTGTTCTGGGCGTTGTCTATGGTGTTTCTGAGGGAAAACAGCAGGGCAAGTCTTTTTTGCTCCTCTTCTTCGGTACTGGATGTCCGTTCAATGGTTCTATAGGCCTGCTTAAAATGTTTGTCCAGAAGTTCGGGATTCTCCACGATCCGTTGGGGCTCGCTGACCCCATCGGTTCTAAAGATCTGTTCCAAAAGTTTGGTTTGTTCCCGGTTTAATCCATAGGAACTTGCCACCCTGCGCAGGGCAAATATGCTGAAGCGGCGGCTGGAATTTTTTGGTTTAGCCCCCCCCATGCCGGTGGCGCCGATACCGTGTTTGATGAGGTTCCCCACAAAGCCCACCACGATAAGAACACCGATACCAACCAGCAGGATGATTCCCGCCATGGGATCATCTTCCTTAAAATACCGCATGTTTTCCTGGAGCAAAAATAATGGTATTCCCGAAACTAACATCGCCATATTCCTTTTATGAGACCGGTCCTGCGGCGGAACTCCTCACGGCGGAATAAAGTTTAAGTAGACGGGGAGCTAATTCATATTCAGCCAGGTCGCCCACCAGTACCGCGTCCTTCATCTCATAGGCGGCAAGCAGTTCCTTTAAGGCCGCCGTAAATTCCTCAATAAATGTCTGAACCGGACGGTCTTCCACGGTAACCCCGTCCATCACGATACCCCGTTGGTTTAAAAAAAAGATAAGACGGTATAATTTTTCTGTGATACTGGAAAACAACGCAACGGTTTCCGCGGCTTCCCGGTCTTTGCCGGTTTGAATGTCCAGGGGCAGATCTTCAAGCTTTTGGGCTATGACGGTGACAGCCCCTTCCATGTTTACGAGTTCTTTTTGAGGATTTTCCGCTTCCCGCAGCCGTTCATCAATGAGGTATTCCAATTTTTGCGGGGATAATCCTTCTCCCCGCAGGGTCTTTGCCATAGCTTCATACAGATCCGGCGTATCTTCGGATAAAAACAACCCCGCCGGACTCTGTTCCCATTGTTCCCGGATGCGGTTCTGTCCATCAAATGAAACATCTCCATAGGTTTTAAGCGTTTCCCGGGCGGCAAAAAGGGCTTCCGCCAATAATTCGCAACGGGTACTGGTTTTTATGGCCACGGTTTTTATTTTTTCCAACTCCCACCGGAAGGCATTGGCCACGGAATCGCTTCCTATTACCACTCCATCCACCTGTAACCCGCTTAGACTATGTCCTGAACCTACCAGCCAGTTTTCAATCCCCGACAGGAGTTCCCCCAGGGTTCGCTCCTTTTCCAGAGTAATATCCGCAGGGCTTCCGTTGATGGTTATATCCATAAAATCTCTCCCTACCGGTTGTTATTATTAGATCGCTGACTGAATTGTTCCAGGGATGTAGACATCTGTTCCATCCGGTTATAGGCTCCTTCCATCTGACCATATTGAAGTTTGAGGGCCGCTTCTTTGGCCGCAAGCTGCCGATTCAGAGTTTCTATTCGCCGTTGATCCTGGCTGATTCGGGAATCAATGGTTCCGGTCTTAAGGGAGATGATACCGCCGCTTTCCACATAGGGTTTGGAGAGATTTTCCAGGGAATAGGCAATACCGGAGTCAACAATGAGATCTCCGTCGGTATCATTGCCGAAAAGCTGCTGTATGGACTGAAGTTTAGTTTCCAGGGCATTGTCCAGTATCCGTTCATCAATTTCAAGGTATCCCCGCAGCCTTGAGGGGTCATATCCTGAACCGGCTCCGGCTCCCCGTACATCGGTACCAATACCTATTTGGGTAAACATGGATAAATCCCGTTCCGCCATGGTAGGGTAGGGGCTTCCGGCGATACGCTGCAGGTTTTGTTTAAATTGGTTTAACGTAGAATCCCCGGCGAAACTTCCCAGCCGCTTTTTCAGCTCTTCCTGTTCTTCCGTACTCAGGTAGGAAAGCTCCTGGATGATCCGGTCATCATTTCTGGTTAAAACATTTACCTCCGCCATCAGGCGGTTGTAATTTCCCACTAGGGAAAAAATGGCGTTTTTTACCGATTCCCGGTCCTGTTCCACCCCGAGTTTCACCGGCCGCTCCGATGGCCCCCGGATAGTGAGGCTTACCCCGGGAATAAGATCCTCAATGTTGTTGGTGGGCCGTTTCACCCTGATCCCATCCATCTCCACCACCGCGTCCTGGGCAACGGATATGGGGTTTGTGGGTTTTATTCCCCCCTGAACATCGGGGTCAAAGACCCGGATAGAACGGAGGGAAATATCCCGGTGGGTATTATCATTGAGAAGGTTTATGGAAGTAATGGTTTTGTTCCCCGCTACCTCCGAGAGCCGGTATTGATAGGCGCTGAAATCCTCCGAGTCCCGAATGGGGGGAAGAGCGGCTCTGGTTCCGTCGGAGAAGGTCAGGGACAACACCATCATATTGTCCACACGGACCGGCGGTGGAGGCGGCTTCCATGGGGGGATAGGTACGGAGGAAGGATCATTTTCTATGGTAATCCCCCCATAACTCACGGAAGGCGGCTCGGGAATAGCCGGCCCCGGCGGGGGTTGGGGGACGGGGATATCTTCCGGGGCTATTACCTCCGTGGCGGTTTCGAAGGCCAGAACCAGACCGGAACCGGCCGTCAGGCCGGGGTCTAGGGAAATGGAGGCCCCTCCCCCCGCCGCCGCCCGAAGGGTATCCTCCCGGACAGAAATCGCCTCCTCCGGGCCGGAAATTCCGTTCAAGGCGGCTTGGATTATGGGAATATCCCGGCGGGAATCCGGTATCCGCTCGACTAAACCGGTTTTGACCGCCAATTCCTCCATATTACCGGAAAATCCCAGCCGGTTTGCCTCCCCGGTTAAAAGGGACTCTACAAGCAGGGACTTGGTTCCCGGTTCTACGGTAACAAGGCTGGCCCGGATCTTGTCCCGTCCCCGCCGGTTTACCGCTTCGGTAAATTCCCGCAAACTTCCCCCCCGGAAATCCATGGAAATTTCCTCATTTCCCAGGGAAAAGGCGTAGGATCCCCCTTCAACCCGGAAGGAATCCTCCTGGGGTGAGGACAAAAAACGATCCGCCTGAGCGGTTTGCTTGACGATAAAATTCCGTTCCTGCTGGGTAGCCTCTCTGGTGGCGGTTCCGGTAATCACCAACTCATCGGAGGATCGCACGATCCGGTCGTTAAAGGGATTTTGAAACGAATAGAGGATCCGGGCACTCTCCCGGAGAGTCGTTATGCGCCGGCCTACATCCTGCCAGTAGGTTTTTTGGGTCTCCAGATGCTCTACATTTTTGTCTATCCGTTCCTTGGGGATTCGCTCGACCCGCATCAGGCCTTCGATGAGTTTATCGGTATCAAACCGGCTCGTTACCCCCGGCACATATATATCAGACATACCCTGTCTTTGCTTTCCCTACTCCTTATATCCGTTCATCAAAAAGAAAACCCAAGGTTTCCTTGATTTTCCCATGAAGACGCTGAAGTTCTTCCGGCGGAAGTACCTTGATTACCTTATCGGTTTCAGGGTCAATGACCTTGACGGTAATTTCATGGGACTCATGATCCACCATAAATCTAAGCTTTTTATTAAATGCGAGACTAATACGTTCAAGATCCGCCGCGGTAGTTTTGATATCTACCATATCCCGATTTCCCGGCAGGGATGATTCAAATTTCTCAATGACGGCTTTTTGCTCCGCCATTCGATTTTGGGCCGGCAACGGTTGATGCCGTGGGGCCCCACGATCCTGCGGGAGTTCCTGCGGTGGGACCGGATTTATGCCGTTTCCCACCATGGCAATTTGAATACCCATTGGTACCTCCCTGTAACGGACGCATTACCAAAATACCATTGAAGCGTCCTGGGGGATTTTTGTTAGGCCGGTTCCAATCCTCGCTGAGGTTTGACCCGCCTTTACGAACAAAAAATAATTTCCCCTTCCAGATATGAATTTCCGTTCCCTATAAACGGAAACTATGAGGCATTTCCCCAATTCGATTGATTTTGGGAAAGCCTCCGTCTTTTTAAAAAAAAGACGGAGAAGGGCGCGAACCTCCCCGTCCTGCGTTTTAAAAGACGACGTCCAGAGGTCTCTTACTACGCTTAAAAAATAAAAATAATGCCTTTACTAGCCGAGAAGCTGCAACACCGACTGGGTCTGTACATTGGCCTGGGCCAACATAGCGTTCCCCGCCTGGGACAGAATCTGATCCTTGGTGTAGGTCACCATTTCCGATGCCATATCCGCATCCCGGATCCGGGATTCGGAAGCCTGAAGATTTTCCGCCGCAATGGCGACGCCTTCAGAGGCCATTTCGAACCGGTTTTGATACGCGCCGAGATCGGCCCGCTGCTTTGAAATTTGCTGTAGCGCGGAATCCAGCGTACCGATAGCCTTGTTTGCGTCCTCAGGGCTGGTAATCGTGATGATTCCCGATTCCCCCTGGTTATTCTGCAAACCCAGCGCCTGGGCGGTCATGGTACCAATAAAGACCCGTTCATTTTGGTCCATATTAGCCCCAACCTGGAACTGCATAACCCTATTGGTTACCGAATCCTGGGCAAAAGCCCCGGTCATGATGTTCATGCCGTTAAATTGAGCATGGCTCGCAATACGGTTGACCTCATCGACCAACTGGGAAACTTCCACCTGAATTTGCATACGATCCTCATCGGTATAAATACCGTTGGCGGACTGTACCGACAATTCCCGTAGACGGTGCAGAATATCCTGGGTCTCCTGAAGATAACCTTCGGTAGTCTGAATAAAGGATACCCCATTCTGAATATTGCGCTCCGCCTGATTTAAGCCCCGGATTTGACTCCGTAACTTTTCGGAAACCGCGAGTCCCGATGCGTCATCCCCAGCCCGGTTGATCCGTTGACCGGAGCTTAAGCGTTCAATGCTTTTCGCTACATCGGCCTGGGTCACCCCAAGATTACGGTTGGCGTATAAGGCGCTCATATTATGGTTAATAATCATATATCACCCTCCTTGCGTTGATAGCCTCGGCTGTCCATAGCCAAGGCCGAACCGCAGGGCCATTACCACGGGGAACGTTCGCGCCGATTTCCCGCGGCTTTGGATTACGGAACGAATCGTTTGTCAGCGCCGTTTTGCCGCTAAAAAACGATCCCTTCCGCCCTGCACATCAACAAAGGGTATTTGTCAAAGACCTCTTTTTCCGAAAATTCCTTTCCGGAAAAAATCCGGGACCGTACCAAAACCAACCGGGTTTTGGTACAAACTCAGTCCCTTACCCTTCGAAAAGGGTTATTGTGGATAAATTCGGAGGTGGCCCAATGGGTTTCACCCCCAAATCATAACCGGGTTTTCAAAAAAGATCAAAATTGAAAACCCAATCCCAACTATTTTATACTGTAACGTTCTACTGGAGAAGTTGCAAGACGGAAGTGGTCCGTTGATTCGCCTGGGCCAGCATGGCCGTCCCCGACTGGGCAAGGATCTGATCCCGCATATAGGCAACCATCTGGTTCGCCATATTGGTGTCCCGAATCCGGGATTCCGACGCCTGCAAATTCTCAGCCCCAATGTCCAGGCCCACAATGGCATGTTCCAGCCGGTTTTGATAGGCCCCCAAGTCCGCCCGCTGCTTGCTGATTAACTTCAGAGCGGTATCCAGGGTCCCGATAGCCCGGTTGGAATCTTCCGGGGTTTCGAGAGTGAGAAAGGACTGATCCCCTATATTGCGGAGCCCCAGGCCTGAGGAGGTCATAGTACCGATAAAAACCTGCTCCCGCTGGTCCATATTGGCGCCGATGTGGAACCACATGGAAGCGGTAACGGTATTATCCCCGGTCTGACGGGCAAAACGGCCGGTAAGCATGTTCATGCCGTTAAACTGGGCATGGCTGGCTATCCGGTCTATTTCATCCACCAACTGGGATACTTCAACCTGGATCTGCATCCGATCTTCGTCGGTATAGATACCGTTGGCGGATTGTACCGCCAATTCCCGGATCCGTTGCAAGATATCCTGGGTTTCTTGTAAATAACCTTCACTGGTTTGGATAAAGGAAATACCGTTTGCGGCATTGGCCGAGGCTTGGTTCAAACCCCGAATCTGGCTCCGCATTTTTTCGGAAACCGCGAGGCCGGAAGCATCGTCTCCCGCCCGGTTGATACGAAGTCCCGAGGAGAGTTTCTCCATGGACTTGGTAAGGCTCCCATTGGTAACCTTGAGGGACCTGTCGGCGAACATCGCGCTCAGGTTGTGGTTGATGATCATATCATCCTCCTTGATAGTGTCTACCGTTTGGCATCCTTGCCTTCGGTTGTGGTTAAGTATCTTTTTTTACCGCCGATATTGTAACTATCAGCCCTCCCGGAGAACCCGTTACCGCGGATCCCAAGATCCCCGGGGGCAAAAAAGATACGAAGCCATCTCTTATTTCGGCATATTACGACCGAAACTTTAATGTTTTTTTATAAAAATTTTAGTCACCTTTAATATACCCCCAATTCCGAAAAAAAGCAATGAAAGAAAAGGGGGTTTGAAAAATTAACGGTTTTCCGCCCTCCCTTTCCCCTATTTCCTTTTGGAAAGGGTGGTTTTTTCATAGTCCTCCACCGGGGCAAGCCAGTCGGTACCCACCGGTACCCCCGCATCAAGGCAGAGCTTATCCCAAACCGCGGCAAAGGGGAAGGTTTTTAATTCTTCCATCAGGGCAAGCCGTTCGTGGTTTTTACCGGCCTTTTCCGCCTCCTTAAGGAGTTTGGTGGGTTCCAGCAGTGCTTCCAGGATACCCTTCCGCAGGCTTCGGGAACCGATGGTCCACGCGGCGATACGGTTTATCGAAGCGTCAAAAAAATCCAGGGCCAGATCAATCCGATCCGGGGCACTTTGCCGGAAAATTTCCCGGCATACTTCCCGTAATTCATCGGAATATAGGGATACATGGTCCGAATCCCACCGAAGTCCCCGGCTGAAATGGATCAGCAGTCCCGGGGTAAAGAGGAGGACCGCGGATATTTTATCCGAAATATATTCGGTCGGGTGAAAATGCCCCATATCAAGGCATAGTTTTATTCCGTTTTTCGCCGCATATCCCAGATAAAATTCGTGGGATCCCACCACATAGGCCTCACTGCCTATACCGAAGAGCTTACATTCCACCGCGTCGGTAATGGTCTTGGGGTCCAGGGAAAGTGCCAGGATCTCGTCCAGGGCGTCCCTCAGCCGGAGCCGGGGACTCTGCCGGTCCGCGGGGAGGTCCTTGGACCCGTCGGGGATCCAGATGTCGTTTACCGAGGGGGAACCCTGATTTGCCCCAAAGGCCGAGGCGATCCGCCGGGAAGCGACGGCATGGCGGATCCAGAATTGACGGATCTTCGGATCGGCGCTGGAAAGGGTACCGTTCTCGGCCAGGGGATGGGAGAAAAAGGATGGATTAAAATCCAGGGGGATCTTCTTTTTTTTGGACCAGGTCATCCATTTTTGAAAGTGCTCCGGTTCCAGCTCATCCCGCGCTACCTTTTTCCCCTCTGTTTCTGCGTAGAGCATGTGAAGGTTAAAGCGTTTTTTTCCCGGTATCAGGGAAAAGGCGAATTCCGCATCCCCCCGTAGTTCTTCCCCGTTTCGGGCCCGGCCGGGATAATTACCGGTGGCGAGGATCCCTCCCCCGGAAATTCCCTGGGCTCCCTCAAAGCCGGTCACGTCATCTCCCTGCCAGCAGTTAATGGAAACCGGTACGTTCAGGGCCTCTTTAATGGCCTTATCCGTATTAACCCCGAGGTTTGCGTAAACCTCTTTTGCCAGGCCATAGGCCTCTACTACCGCTTCTTTTTTTTGATAGGGTTTCATAAACTACTCCTCCTTATTCGTTACCCCGGAAATACCGGAACGGTACCGTTCCACTTCCCAGTTATTGATAAAATCTTGTTTTTCGGCCGCCATAAACCGGGGGCCCCCAAAAGCTTGGGCATAAACCGCCACCTTGATGGTATCGGTAAAAAGTTCCAGGGCAAGCCGGGCCGCCTTTTCCGAAGGACCGATGCCGAAAACCCCGATCCCCCGGAGGGCAACGATTTTTGGCGGGCGCCCGGTTTTTTCCACCTGGCCTTTCCAGGCTTCCCGGATAAGGTACGCCATATCCCCCTTCCCGCCAAGGTCTATAAAAAGGGGAGAACTCCCGGAATATACGATATGGTCCGGGGTAAAGGCCGAAGAGACCGGATAAAATGCGGTAATATCCTCCACCAGGGCCGCTATTTCCCGGTTCCGTTCAAAAACAACCTTTTGGCGGATTGATCCGGTCCCTTCCGGATCCCCCAGAATGGCGGCGGCCTCCGCGGAAGGGCCGTATTGGGGGGTTTTGCCGGAAAAATCCGGCTGCCGGGTAATTTTTGAACCCAGGGTATCCATAATATACCGGTAAAGGTCCCGAATCCCGCCCGCGGTATCCGCCCCAACAAAAACCCCGTGGTTTTGCAGCAGGATGATCGTCGCCGGCGCTCCTGACCGGCGGGTATGGGCATCCATGGCCTTCTTTACCGCCCAGGAAAGGGTATACCCCGGATTGGTTTCAGGGATCCACAGGGCCTTTTCTCCGAATAAGTTCCGCGCCTCATCTTCCCCGCCCGCCGAACAGGTAAGGCCATTCACCAAAGCCGGATGAGTATGGACCACCAGGGTAAAGGGAAGCATATCGTGGAGCAGGGTTTCTACACTGGGGCGTTTTTGTTCTTCCCCGGGCATTTTAGCGGCCATCATATCCGCCAAAACCGCCGCTTCCCGGTCCTCCGCGTTTTGGGGGTAGGTCTTTTCCCATATCAGGGCCAATTTACCCCGGTCCATCCGGACAAATCCATCGGCGGTAATATCCGAGAGAGCCGCCCCCGATCCTTTTATAAAGAGGGTCGAACCGTCCTTTAAAGAGGTATTCCCCCCGCCGGCTACCACATAGTCCGGATTAGCCCCATAATACCGGGACAGGGTGATAAGTTCTTGCAGATCCATAGGGGTATTTTAACCCGCCCCTAAAAATAGTACATGGATAATCATAGATAATGTGATGGACTTTTTATTCGATGGGGGTTTACTACCTTCTGCACGCTCCCGCGTGCGAGCCTTGGGGCGGTTCAATTCCCTCCCGATGATGGCGGGGTAGTAAACTCCCGGTACGATAAATTTCCTCTCGAACCAACCATACCCCGTCCGCTCTGCGGCGGGGTTGGTTGATTTACCCTTTGCGCATTTCCATGTGCGAGCTTCAGGGCGCGCTAAATGAGTTTCCTCCACGCGGAAGGGGTCGCCCCGGTCTTTTTCTTAAAAAACCGTGAAAAATAGTATTGATCCTCAAACCCTAGACGATAGGCTACTTCCTTGATGGAGGTATTTTTCTGTTCCAACAGATCCGCCGCTTTCTTTATTTTAAGCTGCATATAATACTGATAAGGAGTCATGGAGGTATAGGTTTTAAATATTTCATTAAACCGGGACGTACTCAATCCGATCTGTTCGGAAATGTCCGGTAAATTAATAGCCTTTGAAACGTTTTCTTCCATTAGCGATTTTGCTTTTTCCACAATCATCTGATAATTGTTTATTTGGTCTTTCCGCCGGCTCCGGGTCAGGATTTCCGCGATGAGGGAAAGGATCCCCGCGCAGACCTTAAGCTGAAAAAGCGGCGCCTGGAGGTTAACCTCGTCTATAATCATATTGAAGATCGCTATGATACTGTCGTGTAGTCCGGGTTCGGAAAAGACGTGTTCCCGCGAAAGGAGCCCTTCCTCCAATAATTTGGAGAAATTCTTTCCCTGAAAACCAACCCAGTATTCGTGCCAGCCGATCTCCAGAACCGGCTTATACCGGTGCTTTATCCCGGGCAGGAGAAAGAAAACCGATCCCGGCGAAACCGTATAACTTTTTCCTTCGGTCTCGAATATGCCCTTTCCGTTGGTAATATAGATGATGTGAAAATTCGGCAGGGTACGGCCCTCGGAAACGTTCCGGAATATGGCGGGGTGCTCGTTCTTATGGGGGGGGTATTCAACCCCCGGGGGGACCTCCACGTTACCCACGGTAGTACATACCATCCCCAATTTTTCATCCTCCTCACTGAAAGGAAGGTAATGCAGGATAGCTTCCGACCGGATGTCACCGGATTTTTTCTCCATAGCAATTCATCATAATCGATAATCATTCTTTTTTTCCATCCCTTTGCGAGAAAAATCCATTTACGGAATAAAAAAGCCGGGGGAAACTGAATCAATATCTATATGTAAATGTATATTTGGGTATATATAGGCAAACATAGGGACCGGTGAAAAAGAAGCTGCCTGCCCGTTGTCTGAAAAAGGAGAAACCATGGAACGATTTACCTGGAAAGCCCGGCTGCTTCCTGGGGCCAAGGCGGAGTATATACGCCGCCATAATGAGATCTGGCCGGAAATGACCGAATTGTTAAACCAAGCGGGGATACATAACTACACAATCTGGTGTGTGGGGGATGAGCTTTTTGGCTATTACGAGGCCGAAAAGGGGGTGGACTTCGCCTCCAAAGTACAGGCGGCTAGTCCGGTGGTGGATCGGTGGAACGAATACATGAAGGACGTGATGATCATGGAAAAGGATCCGGAAACCGGCACCCACTATCAGCTGGAACAGGTCTTTTTTCACCCCTAAGGGGTTTTTCCGATGGAACCGGCATTGCTTCTTTCTTCGATTACCAAATCTTTTCCTGGTATTATCGCCCTAGACGATATGAATTTTGAGCTCGAAACCGGGGAAATTCACGCGATCTGCGGGGAAAACGGCGCCGGGAAGTCCACCCTGATGAAGGTGGTTACCGGGGTCCATACCCCGGATTCGGGGCGGATCGTCCTTTTCGGCAGCGAAGTAAAATTTTCCAACCCCCTGGACGCTTTTGCTAAAGGTATCGCTATTATCTACCAGGAGACCAGCCTTTTTGAGGAAATGACGGTCCTGGACAATCTCTTTCTGAACCGGGAAATCGTTAAAAACATGGGGCCTTTTATGGTGCTGGACTACAAAGCCATGGCCCTAAAAATGGAAAGTATCTTCAAGCGCCTGGGCATTTCCATTTCGGTGGATGAAAAAATAAAGAACCTGGGCATGGCCCAGAAGCAAATGGTGGAAATAGCCAAGGCTCTGACCTTTGAATCCCGGATACTGATCCTGGACGAGCCGACCGCTTCCCTAACCCAGCAGGAAGTGGACGCCCTCTTCGCCATAATTCGGGATCTCAAGAAACATGGGGTCAGTATCGTTTATATCAGCCACCGGCTGGAAGAGATTTTTACCCTCTGTGACCGGGTTACCGTTATCCGGGACGGCCGGTACATATCCACCCGGGAAGTTTCCGTTACCAATAAGGATCAACTGGTGGCGGACATGGTAGGCCGCAGCATGGACAACTACTACCCTAAGGCAGCGGTGGAAATAGGCGGGAAACTCCTCTCCGTGAAGGGGCTCGGGGACCGGGCTCTGCTCCACGACATAGACTTTTATGTACATAGGGGGGAAATTCTGGGATTTGCCGGCCTTGCCGGTTCCGGCCGTACCGAGCTGGCCATGACCCTGAGCGGTTTTACCCCGCCGCTAGAGGGGGAAATCCTGCTTGACGGTAAACCGGTGCGGTTTAAAAGCTACCGGGAAGCCATGGAACAGGGACTGGTGTACGTCACCGAGGACCGGGGCAAATACGGCGTTATCGTCAATATGAATATCAAGGACAACATCGTCATGCCCCAGCTTGAGAAAAATTCCCGCCTGGGGGTTATCGACACCCAGAAGGAGTATTCGGTGGCGGAGGCGATGCGGGAAAAAATGGGTATCAAGGCGCCGGACACGGACTTTTTGGTGATGAACCTTTCCGGGGGAAACCAGCAGAAGGTTTCGGTCAGCAAAGCCCTTGCCCTGAACCCCCGGATCTTGATCCTGGACGAGCCGACCCGGGGGGTGGATGTGAACGCCAAGGCCGAAATTCACCGGATTATCAGCAATATGGCGGCATCCGGGTTGACTATCCTGCTGATCTCCAGTGAATTGCCGGAGCTTATCGGCATGTGTGACCGGATCTATGTGATGAAAGACGGCACTATTGCCGGTTGTTTTGACCGGGTCGATTTTTCCCAGGAAGATATTCTACATATCGCCCTGGCTTCCGAGGCGGCGCCATGAAACACAAAATGCAGCTGAACGCGGAACAATATCTGGGGCTTTTTTTGTTGGGCATGCTCCTTGTCCTGGGGATTTTTGCCCGGGGCTTTTTTTCCCTGAACAATACCATGAGTATGCTCAACCGCTTTAGCTATCTGCTTATCGCGGCTATCGGCATGAATCTGATCATCATTACCTCCAACATCGACGTGTCGGCCGGAAACATCATCTCGGTGGTCTGTCTGGCTATTGCGGCCCTGGGTAAACTGAATCTGGGCCTGCCAATACTGCTTCCGGCATCAATGATTGTGGGAATGTTCCTCAGCTTTATTAACGCCCTCTTTATCACCAAATTCCGTATCCCCGCCATTGTGGCAACCCTGGCTACCGCCCAGCTTTTTTCGGGTATTCTGCCCCTGCTGGTGGAAGGTTCTCTCTATGACCTCCCGGCAAGTTTTACCTGGCTTGCTTTTGATGCGAAGCTCTTTGGGATTATTCCGGGCAGCGTCCTTATTATGGTCATTATTACCGTCATTGCCCTGGTCTTTATGAAGTATTCCCGCTTCTCCAAAAAGATCTACGCCATCGGCAACAATGCGGAGGCTGCCCGCCTGTCCGGAATAAACGTAACACGGATTGTCATTATCACCTACGTTATCGCCGGGGCGCTTTTCGGTATTTCCGGAACCATTATCGCCACCGCCAGTCAGCGGGTCACCACTACCATGGGTACCGGTCTGGAAATGACCTTTATCGCCTGTGTGGTTCTGGGGGGTACCAGTGTGGCCGGGGGCAGCGGCAAGATCCTTGGGACGGTCTTCGGCGCGGCGGTACTTTCGGTAATCGCCCCGGCGGTAAACTACCTGGGGATCAGTTCCGACTGGTCCGATGCGATTATGGGGGCCATCATCATCGCCGCGGTGATTGTCAGCGCCCTGCACCTGGAACAACGGAAACGGATTGTGCCGGTTGCCGGGGGAGGGAACGACCGATGAACAAATCAATGAAAAACAGAAAATTCAGATTTACCTTTAATTGGGCCTTGACGGTCATCCTGGTGGTATTGTTTGTCGCCATTTCCGCTATTAACAGCGTGTTTCTCTCTTTCGATTATCTTGTGGGAGTCATGCTCCGCAACATCGTGGAACTCGGCATGATGGCCCTGGCGGTTACCCTCATCATTATCACCGGCGGGATCGACCTTTCCGTGGGTTCCACACTGGTACTTTCTTCCATGATTGGGGGACTCACCGCCGTCCACGGAGGAAATTTTTTGGGTGTCGTTGCGGCGCTGGTAACCGGTGCGATCTGCGGTCTCTTTAACGGTTTCCTCATCGCAAAGATAAAGATATCTCCCCTGGTTACGACTCTGGCGACCATGTACCTCTATATGGGTCTTGCCCGGAGTATCTCCGGAGGGGACAGCGTCTACTCCTATCCGGCAAGCCAGTGGCTCGGTACTTCCGAGATCGCCTACATTCCCCTCCAGATTTTTTATTACGCGGCGCTGGCCGTTATATTCTGGTTTTTGCTCGCCCGGACAACCCTGGGCCGCAAGATCTACGCCATCGGTCTTAATGAACAGGCAACGGGCTTCAGCGGTATAAACACCAGCCGGGTTAAGATCATCATTTATACCATGAGCGGTCTGATATGCGGTTTTGCCGGGCTTATCTGGCTGGGGCGTTTTACCAGCATCAAATACGACGCCGGTACCAGCCTGGCCCTAAAGGTAGTTACCATTATTGTATTGGGGGGTACCAGTATTATGGGAGGTATCGGCGACATGAAGGGTACCATCCTGGGAACCCTGATCATCGCGGTCCTCAACAGCGGCCTGACGGTCCTCAATATGCCTATCGCGGCCCAGACCATCGTACACGGTACTATTTTGATCATCAGTCTGGTGAGCTACTTTATGGTAAATAACCGGATCAAGCGCCGTATAGTAGCGTTAAAAAACGTTCCCTCCACGGGAACCGCCTAATTATCGTACTTTTAGCGGCATATAGCCGCTGGGTATATCATGTATCAGGAGGATAACATGAAAAAGTTTTTCGTAGCAGTGTTGATGCTGTTCGTCGTCTGTTCATCGCTGGTTTTCGCCAGCGGCGGCAGTGATTCGTCCGGGACCCTGAAGATCGCCATGATGCCGAAATTCAAGGGTGAGAACTACTTTGACGCCGTAAAGATCGGCGCCCAGGAAGCGATTGATGAACTCAACCGATCGGAAAAGAAAGTTGAGTTCCTCTATGACGGCCCTCCCCAGGATCAGGCCACCAACCAGCGGCAGGTGGACATCCTCGAAGGCTGGATCGCCCAAAGGGTAGGGGTCATTCTTTTGTCCCCCAACGATCCTACTGCCATCGCGCCGACCCTGAAAAAGGCCCAGGGCCGGGGTATCAAGGTCCTTACCTTTGACGCTGATGCCCAGGCGGATGCCCGGGATCTTTTCGTAAATCAGGGAACTTACGAAGCCATCGGCAGGGGCCTTATAAAGGGTATTGCCGACAGCCTCAAGGCGAAGGGCTACGGTCCATCGAGCCCGGCGAATATCGCCTTTGTATCATCGGCCAAGACCGACGCCAACCAGAACGCGTGGCTTGCCGAGGCGAAAAAGGCCCTGGCTACCACCGATTACAACTGGCTCAAGCTTAAAAACGAGGACACCGACGTGTATTACCCCGGCCCGGATGAGACGACCACCCAGGCCCAGAGCGGCATCCTTATCGGAAGGATGGGTCCCGGCCCCGACCAGATTCAGGGCGCCATCGGCCTTACCTCCATGGCTACCCCCGCGCTGGGTTCCCAGTACGAGTCCGCGTCGGTAAAGCCGGACGTTTCCAAAACCGCCATTACCGGCCTTGCTACGCCGGCGGCCCTTAAATCCTACATCAAGAATTCCGCCAACCCCCTTGACAGCGGCGTTCTTTGGGACTGCATGGACCTTGGGTATCTCGCCGTCCAGGCCGGGTACCAGATTGCTACCGGCGCCATAACCAGCTCGTCGACATCGATAAGCGCCGGCAGACTTGGCACGAAGAGCATTGCCAACAAGGAACTGGTTCTCGGCGACGCCCTGGTTTTTGACAAGACCAGCGTAGACAAGTACAATTACTAGAGTTTGCTTGGAAGGTTAAGAGGAACCACGGAACACGGGAAAATCCCCGTGTTCCGTGGTTTAACCTATTTTGATTCATCTATTGCCCGTTAAGGAGAATTGTTTTATGACTTCCAAAGAAAGAGTTTTTGCCGCCTTTGGGAAACGGCCGGAATTGCCGGATCGTGTTCCCTTTCAGTTTGATATGTGCAGAAAATTGACGGATCATTTCGGTAAAAAGCTGGGAATAACGCCGGAATACACCCTTTCTTATTATGAGGATTTGACTTACCGCATCTCGGCAAACGAGATACGTACGGCAATGGGCAGTGATTGTATCGTTGTCGGCGGACAGGTGGCGAAAGATTTTACCCCCCAGATAGTACAGGACGACATAACCACCAACGAATTCGGCATGCACATGAAGCCGACATCGCTTTACGTGGAAGTGGTAAAGTGCCCGCTGGACCAGGCGGAATCCGTCGAGGATGTGGAGGC
>JAITEG010000180.1 GCA_031282145.1 Spirochaetaceae bacterium
ACATGACTCCTTTCCGAAGAAAAGAGGTCCTGGGAAAAAATACCGGACGAAAAATCGGCAGTTTTCTCAAGGCCTTATCCTCGAAGCCTGAAAAATGATGACGGCCCGACAACGGGCCATTTGCCAAGCCGGTAATGGCTTGGTGTATATCAAAGTTTCCTGACTTGCGGGTTAGGATAACCACCTTTTCCGTCAGCCTTCCCGGGAACAGGACATAGGCCCGGTTCACCCAGTGGCTGTCATGACGGAATCGGTTCGTTCGGGACCGGTCATACGGTCCCCAAACGGATCCCCGCTCACAGTTACGGGATAGCGGAGGCTCACCCGGCCCAAGGGACCGGCCTCACTTCCTTTGAAATATACGAAAATAGGATACCATGGTTTTGCGAAATTGTCAAAATGAATTTATCCAAAATTCGGTTAGGTTTTGACAAGCTCCGGGGCATTTTCCGGACGGATTACCTGCCGCCTTTCGGCTATGGTTCGAGCCGCCTCCAGGGACGCCGCTATTCCTTGGCAGGCGGTTTGCACATCCGCCACGCTTTCGTTTACATCCCGGGATAGATGCTTTAAACTTTCCACGATGTCGTGAATGGAGCCGCTCTCCTGTCTTATCATCTGGGAACCGGTCCTGACCTGATCCGCCGTGTCCCGCAGGGTGGTCAGGGCCGTCAATATCCGGTTGCCGTTGGACGCCTGGGCTTCCACCGCCTCCATGACCCCGTTAAACGAACGCTCCATATCCGTTACATCCCGGAACATCTCCTCCATAGTTTCCACGGTCTCCACCGATACTTGCCGGATCCGTCCGATGCCCTTCCGCATCTCCTTTATCTCCTGGCTGATGGTTTCCGATTCCTTGTTGGATGATTCCGCCAGGTTCCGTACCTCCCCGGCAACCACCGCAAAACCCCGTCCGGCTTCCCCTGCGTGGGCAGCCTCAATGGCGGCGTTCATCGCGAGAATGCTCGTCTGGGCGGCGATATTCACCAGGGCCGCGTTCGCTTCTTCCAGAAATTCCGATTTTTCCGCTATGCGCCCCAAATCTTCACTGAGTTTTTTCAGCATCTTCTGTCCGCTCTCCGATGCCCGGCTCAGTTTGGTGGTCGTTTCATAGGCCCGGCCGACCACCTCCCGCACCGCTCCAATATCCTTCACCATCTGTTCTATGGAATCCGAAGATTGATCGATGTTTTGCCCCTGAGTCTCTACCGCCTGGTCCAGGGAACGGATATGGGTGACAATTCCCTCCACCGATTCCGCGGTCTGGTCCACCGATTTTATCTGCACATCCGCCTTGTTCTGTACTGAATTCATGTTCCGGGTTATCACTTCCAGACCGTCTGAGGATTCCCGAATAGAAATGTGGAGGTTAGCGCTGATGTTTTTTTGGTTCAAATGTTCGTTATTGATATCCGTCAAGGTTTTCTTGAGTTTCTCACGGATGGTATTGAGGGCCCGCTGCATGTTACCGATTTCGTCCCGCCGGTTAACGGGAATTAACACATCAAAATTCATATCCGCCAGGGCGATCCCGACATTGACCATTTCCTTGATTGGCCGGAGCAGGGAACGGGACACGAGGAACGCCATTGAGCCGGAAATCAGGATCGCAAAAACCAGGGCCGTCCCCAGGGCAATATAAGCCCGCCGCTCCAAACCGCGGATAAAGGAAATGTCATAATCCAGACAGAGAATCGCCGTCACCCGGTCCCCGGCAAAAATCGGACTAAAGAGGGAAACAAAGGAACCCCATTCATCGGTATAGGGGGCGCTGAACCGGCGTTCCCCGGTGGCAAGGACCACGTCCAGTTCATCGGGAACATCCTCCTCCGGGTAGAGTTCAAAAGCCTCGTTGGCATCGGTTATTTCATCCAGATCATCGATATCTAAGACAAACCAGTAGTCCGTCCCGTCTTTTATGAGAAGATAAATATAAGCCAGGCCAAAGGAATCGGCAAAGACCTTCAGGTCCCGGGGTATCTGCCAATAGGTCTCGGAATTCACCTTCCCTTGGGCTATGATATATTCCGGATCGGAGAGGACCGGGAATTGGTGTTCTATCACATCCGCCAGGCCGGTCAGGATTCCGGTATACGAATCCTCAATATACCGGTGATATTCCACATATATGACAATCCCAACTCCCAGGGCAATGAGCATGCCCAAAGCGACAAAATTTAGAAAAAATCTGATTCGCAGGCTTTTCATACCCGATGCCCCCCTACGCCGTAATTGAGCCGGGGGTATTAGTACCGATACACCCCCAAAAGAATGGTATCATAATGGAGAACCCCGGAGCAAGGTTCCGGTATGGACCCCGGCCTTCCAATCAAGCGGAGTAAAAAAAACAGGGAGCCCTCAAGAAAACGGCCCAGTCCGGGGGTATTTTAAAACAGCCGTACTTGACAGGCGGTTTTGGGCAGGGTATACTCTTGTGTTATAATAGGCTAACTAATTTTTAACCTTCAATAACTTTGGATTTGTGGAGAAACATTATTATGGAAAATACCGAAGCGGCTAAGGGGCACAAGACCGGCATGGCCCGGCTCTGGGAGCTGGCGTTCCGCAAAAAGGCGCTGGTTATCACGTCCTGTCTTTTTTCGGTGATAAGCGTGGCCGTATCCTTTACCCCATTTATCGCGGTCTACTTTCTTATTCGGGAACTGGTGATACACTTCGCCGATTTGGGGGGTCTTGACAGGTCTTATATGATTAAGCTCGGCGTTCTTGCCGCGGGCGGAGCGGCAGCGGCGGTTTTCCTCAACTTTATCGCCCTTATGTGTTCCCATGTGGCGGCTTTTACCACCCTGTACGATCTGAAACTGGAGTTTACCCGCCACATCGCCTCCCTTCCCCTGGGCTTTCACACGGAAAATTCCACCGGGAAACTGCGGAAGATCGTGGATGAGAATATCGAAAAATTGGAGGGCTTTATCGCCCACCAGCTTCCCGACCTGGCCGGTTCCTTTGCCATGCCGGTATTTACCCTGGTTATTCTTTTTGTCTTTGACTGGCGGCTGGGGCTGGCAAGCCTCGTGCCCATCATTTTAAGCTATCTGATTCAGATGATCGCCTTCAGCGGCAAAGAGGCCCAAACCTTTATCAACAAGTACCAAAATTCCCTGGAGGACATGAACAACGCGGCGGTGGAATATGTCCGGGGAATTTCGGTGGTCAAGGTATTTAACCAGACTATTTATAGTTTCCGCAAATTTTACCATACCATCAAGGAATACGGCAATTATGTCCTCAACTACACCATGTCTTTTGAGCTATTCATGGTGATCTTCATGCTGATCATCAATCAGGTTTACCTGTTTCTGATCCCCGTGATCATCCTTATCGCGGGCGCGGCGGCCGGTACGGCGGAGTACGCCGCCTTTGCCATGACCGCCCTGTTTTACCTGATCTTTTCCGTTTCCCTGTCCACCCCCTTTACCAAATTGATGTATGTTTCCCAGAACGGGAAGATGATCCAAAACAGCATTGAACGGATGGACCAGGTGCTGGACACCCCGCCCCTGGCTGAACCCGTTTCCCCCAAAACCACGGATGAATATTCAGTGGCCTTTGAGCAGGTGACCTTCAGTTATTCAGGCGGCTCCGATCTTTTCGGGGAGGGGGGGGAAACGGCGGCCCTGCGGGAGGTGAGTTTTACCGCCCGCCAGGGGGAGGTTACCGCCTTGGTGGGGCCCTCGGGGAGCGGCAAGTCTACCCTGGCCCACCTGATTCCCCGGTTTTACGAGGTGACCGGGGGGGCGGTGAAGATCGGCGGGGTGGATATCCGGGATATGGCAAGCGAATACCTCATGTCCCTGGTGAGCTTTGTGTTTCAGGAGGTGTTTCTCTTTAAGCAGAGCATTATAGACAATATTTTGATAGGGAACAAAAACGCGAGCCGGGAGGAAGCTATCGCCGCGGCAAAGGCCGCCCAATGCCACGACTTTGTGGAAAAGCTGCCCCAGGGCTATGACACGGTGATCGGCACAAAGAACATCCACCTTTCCGGCGGGGAGCGGCAGAGGCTCGTCATTGCCCGGGCCATCCTCAAAAACGCGCCCATCATCGTGCTGGACGAGGCCACGGCCTTCGCGGACCCGGAAAACGAACAGAAGATTCAAAGGGCCTTTGAGAAATTGATAAAAAACAAAACCGTGATCATCATCGCCCACCGGCTTTCCACGGTCCGGGGGGCGGACAAGATCGTGGTTATCGACAAGGGCCGGCTGGTTGAGGAGGGAACCCACGACACCCTGGTACCGGCCCAAGGCCGGTACAGCCGGATGTGGGAACAGTACACCGGCGCGATGAAGTGGACGCTGGCGGGGTGACAAAGATATTTTATTTTTCCGGAACCGGAAATACCTTATGGTCGGCAAAAAAAATTGCGGAACTGACGAATGGCGATTCTGAGCTTTTCAATATAGGCGTTGAGATGCGAAAAGCGGCGGAACCGATAGAAGCGGACAGGGTGATCGTTTTATTTCCCGCCTATGCGTATCAGTCGCCCCTGCTGGTCCGTCATTTTCTAGTCCGTTCCGAAATCCGTTCTCCCTATATTGCGGTTCTTACCACCTTCGGCACGGACCCCGGCGGCGCTCTTGCCGAGGCGCACCGGATCTTTAAACGGAAAAAGATGGAGGTATCATATTTTGCCTCCATCCCTTCTGTGGAAAATTACGTTCCCCTTTTTGGTCCCCAATCAGAAGAAACAAAGCGGCGGCGGCTGGTTTTGCAGAAAAGTGCCACCGAAGAAATAGCGGGGGATATTCTGAGGGGGAAAACAAATTCCGTATGGACGCTGCGTCCTTTCTCAATCTGCACATCATCTCTTTTCAGACTCGTCAAATCCTTTTTTGTAAAGGCCTTTGAGGTAAGAGCCTCCTGTAACGGCTGCGGCATCTGCGCCAGGATTTGTCCTGCCGCTAATATCACTATAGAAGGGCTAAGGCCCGTATTTTCATCCCATTGCGAACAGTGTCAGGCCTGTCTGAACTGGTGCCCCCGCCGGGCCATAGGATATCTGAGGTTTGATCCGGATAGGTCCCAATATCATCACCCTGAAGTGACGGTCTCCGAGATGTTCTGACTCTCATCCTGTCGGATGTTGAACAATTAAAATTCAGTATTCCCTTGGAAATGAAAGAGCAGAAAGCCATTGCCAATATCTATTTCTCGGCAGATATTGAGATTGCGGTATTGAACTGAACTTGAATAGTGGAAAATCGAGAAAAAGGAGCTTATGCAGGTTTTGTTGATGAGGGATTGTACGAGTTGATATTGGTGAAAAAATACAATCTAATGCTTCTTTATACCGGAGAATTACAGAGGAAGTTATAAGGAAGTTGCAAAATGGTTTTTAACACTTTTACTTCTAATATTTGTATTCTTATCCTCGTTTTTGAGTACCCGCGATGACTAACCAACCCTTAATCCTTTACCAAGCCAAAGACGGCAAAACCAAGGTCGAGGTGCGGCTTCAAGACGAATCTGTGTGGCTTTCTCAGGCACAGATGGCCCTGCTTTTTGATACTACCAAGCAAAATATCGGTCTCCATATAAAAAA
>JAITEG010000194.1 GCA_031282145.1 Spirochaetaceae bacterium
GGGAATACCGATATAACCGGTAAATATGCGGAATACGGGTATGTGGCTTCCCTTGCACCGGGAAGCGCCGGGGCGGGGAAGAACGCGGTTGGCCGGAACAGCCTCGGTCCCGTAAGGCCGCCTGAGGGAACTTACCCCGTGGATTTCCGGGAAATGGCGAAAAAGAACCGTACCGGTTCATTCGCCCCCTAGCAGCCTGTTGCGTAGGAGCCTATTGCACATGAAGAGGGGTTTTGTTTTTGCGGCCCTGTGGGCGTTGCTGCCGGTCCTGCTTTTCGCCGGGGGAAAAGGGGAAGCCCCCCCGCCGGAAGAAGAGCCGGTACTGTCCGGGGAAGGGCTCTATGACCGGGCCCTTTCGGGCCAGCTGCTGGAACTTTCAGGAAGGCTCAGCCTGCGGGGAAGCGAACCCTTCCCGGAACCGGTGCTTACCGACCAGGAGGGCCATGAGTGGTATATAGCCCGGGAAGAACGGAAGGTCCTTTCGGGGTACGAACAGCGGATCGTGACGGTCCGGGGCCGCCTGGAACTGCGGGAAATGATCCTGGCCAACGGCGAAAACCGGGGAACGCGCCGGGTCCTCAGTGGGATCGTCCTGGTTCCTTGACCCGGGTGTGGTAACTCCCATTGACCTTGCGGACAGGATCCGGACTTTTACACGAGGGCCTTGCAGTCCTATTGACAAAGCTCTTTTGCTTCGATAGAATTTATATGACAATATGGATTTTATTTAAAAAGGGCTCGCTGGACGGCCCTTTTTTGTTGCCGGATAGGGTATTTTGCCTTAACCGGGTACAAAACCATGGAGGGCTTGTTGCGGTTTACTCCCCGGGGGGGGGATCCCCTTTTTGACGCGCTGGAACCGGTAATAACGGGATTGGGGATGATCCTGGTGGAATTGTCCGTATTCCGTCATAAGGGGGGCGTTCAAATCCGCGCCGTAGTGTCCGGACCGAAGCCTATGGGGGTGGAGAGTTGTTCCCGGGTTCATCATGCCCTGCTTCCCCGTTTGGAATTGGCCTTTCCCGGTCAGGACTTATCCGTGGAAGTATCCTCCCCGGGGATAGAGCGGATTATCAAGGACGGTTCTGAATTTGCCTGTTATATCGGCCGGGGCATACGGTGTTTCAGGACGGATATTTCCGATTGGTCCGGTGGTATATTGGTAGCCGCGGATACGGCCCAGGTTACCCTTAAGAATAAGGATGGAGAAATGAAACTGAGGTTTGAAATTATCGCTAAGGCAAAGTTAGATTATTCACAGGAGGTTGAAAACTCGTGGCAACGGATATGACGGAGGCAATCCATCAGCTTATTCAGGATAGAGGTATCTCTGAAGAGTTAGTGCTGCGGACCATCGAAAACACCCTTCTCGCGGCGTACAAACGCCGTTTTGGAAATGCCGACAACGCGATTGTCCGGTTTAGTGATGACAACCGGGAAGTTTCGATTTACGCAAAGAAAAAAATCGTAGACGGGGTTTATGATCCGGTTTCGGAGATAGATCTGGAAGAAGCCCGGGAGTTGAACCCCGAGGCGGAAATCGGGGATGAGCTGCTTTTAGAAGTGGATCCCAAGGATTTTGACCGGATTTCAGTACAAAGCGCCAAACAGACCGCCCATCAGTCTATTCGGGAAATCCAGAAGGACAGCCTCTATGAGGAATACAAGGATAAGGTGGGGGAGATTATCATCGGTTACTACCAGCGGGAACGGAACGGTACTATTTATGTGGACCTGGGCAAGGTGGAAGGGATCCTTCCCAAAAAATACCAGTCCCCCCGGGAAGTTTACCATGTAAATGATAGGATCAAGGCCCTGATCACCGAGGTTAACAAGACCCCCGCGGGACTTCAGGTGGTACTTTCCCGTACCCATACGGATTTTGTCCGGGCCATCTTTGAGCTTGAAGTACCGGAGGTTTACGACAAGACCGTGGAGATTCACAAAATAGTCCGGGAGCCGGGGTACCGTACTAAACTCGCGGTTTATTCCAACCGGGAGGATGTGGACCCGGTGGGGGCCTGTGTGGGTCTCAAGGGAGTGCGGATCCAGGCGGTGATCCGGGAAATGGAAGGGGAAAAGATCGATATCCTTAAATACGATCCGGACCCCCGGCGGTTCATTAAAAACGCCCTGTCCCCGGCGGAGGTTCGGGATGTGGTGATCTTGGACGAAGGAAAACACCAGGCCCTGGCGGTGGTCAGTGATTCCCAGCTTTCCCTGGCCATAGGGAAGCAAGGACTGAATGTACGTTTGGCAAATCGTCTGGTGGACTGGAATATAGACGTTAAAACCGATGCCCAGTTTGAGGAAATGGATATATCCTCCGAATCCCGGCGGGCGGTTTCCGAACTTTTTGGGGATCCCGAATCCTATGATGAGGAAATCTCCCGGATTATAGAATTGCCCGGGGTGGATTCCGTGGTGGCCGAAGCCCTTCTGACCAATGAAATTGATTTTATCGAAGATTTTCTTGCCCTTTCACCGGAGGAACTGGGTAATATCCAGGGGGTTACCCCGGAACAGCTTGAAGTTCTGCGTAAACTCATTGAAGATAATGTTGAAATTGTGGAAGAAGATGAAGAAGCGGCAGAAGCCTTGGAGCAAGGGGGCTTTTCCGATGCTGGTCCTGAGGCTGGGGGGGAAAGCCCTTCGGGAGAAGCGGAGGAGGAAGATAATTTGTCCGAGGTGGAGGAATATGAATGTCCTGAATGCGGGGCTAAGATAACGGTGGATATGACAAGTTGTCCGAATTGCGGCATTGGGTTGAGTTTTGAATATGAGGATGAATGAGAAAATGCGTGGCATTTTCCGCATAGTTCCCAAGTATCAGTAATGGCATGAATAAAGGTGGATCATGGCTGAGGAATTAGATAGTACCCAAAAACTAAAGAAAGTTGAACTCATTAAACACGTGAGAAGTGATCATGACCCTCAGGAGGGGAAGGGCAGTTCCGGGGGGGAGCCCGGGGAACGCCGCAAGGTGGTGGTGGTTAAGAAAAAAAGCGCACCCCTTGCGGCGCCGGGAGCCGCGAAAAAGATTCAGCCGAAGATCGTGGTGGTACCGACTTCGGTGGAACCGGGACCTGAAAAAGAAAGCGCCCCCCCGGTTTCCGAAACCGGCGGAACCAAGGAAAATGCTCTGTCCCCGGAAGGGGCGGTAAAAAACATTTCCCCGGCGCGGAGCGAAGATCCGCAGATCACCTCTTTCCCCAATACCCAGCGGCCTGCGGTGGCTGTGGGCCGGGTGGGGGGCCGTCCGGTGGGGCCGAGACCCCCCCGGGACGAGGGACCCCGTCCGCCCTTTTCCAACCAGCGTTCTCCCAGCGGACCGGGCAGGCCGGGGGGCAGGCCCCCGGGACTGCGGCCCGGGGGCGGAGATAACCGGCCCGGTTTTCAGGGCGGTTATCGGCAGTTTGGGAGCGGCGCTCCTTCCCGGCAGGGGGGAAACCGGCCCGGCGGCGGACCCGGCCGTCCCGGAGGCTTTACCGGTCCCCGGCCCCAGGGTCCCCGGCCGGGCGGTTCCCGAACCGGGCCGGGTTTGCCTCCGCCTCCCCCGCTGGGCGAGGGGAAGGGGCCGGTAAAAAAGTCCTTTAAGGCAAAAAAGGCGGTTTACCAACGAAAAGAACAGGAAATGGAGGAAAAGCTCCTCCAGACCAAAAAAAAGATCGCCCATATAGCCAATCCGGTTCCTAAATCCATTGATATTATGGAGGTGATATCGGTTTCGGAACTGGCCCGCAAGATGAACCTTAAGGCATCGGACCTGATTCAGAAGTTGATGAGTATGGGGATGATGGTAACCATAAATCAGCAGATCGACGCGGAAACCGCCACGATTTTAGCGGCGGAATTTGGGGCGGACGTAAACATAGTCAGCCTCTACGATGAGACCGTGATCGAGACCGAAACCGACGATGATGCATCCCTGGTCCCCCGGCCTCCGGTGGTTACCGTCATGGGCCATGTGGATCATGGTAAAACCAAACTCCTCGACGCCATTCGGAGCGCCGATGTGGTTTCCGGCGAATTCGGCGGTATCACCCAGCATATCGGGGCCTACACGGTGGATACCATCTATGGGGGCCGGATTACCTTCCTGGATACCCCCGGACATGAGGCCTTTACCCGGATGCGGGCCCGGGGCGCTCAGGTAACGGATATTGTGGTACTGGTGGTTGCCGCCGATGACGGGGTGATGCCCCAGACCATTGAGGCCATAAACCACGCCAAAGAAGCCGGGGTTCCCATCATCGTGGCGGTTAATAAAATGGATAAACCCGAGGCCAACCCCGATAAGGTGAAGAGTCAGCTCTCGGAGCTGGGACTGATGCCCGAAGACTGGGGGGGGCAAACCATGTTTGTGGAACTTTCCGCCCTCAGGAAGGAGGGGATCGATAAACTCATCGATGCTATCCTGCTGGAAGCGGAAATTTTGGATTTCAAAGCCAATTATAACCGGAATGCCGAAGGAAAGATCCTGGAATCCCGGATAGATCACGGCCGGGGTATTGTTGCCACCGTCATCGTCCAGCGGGGAACCCTGGCAATCGGGGATTCCTTTGTAGCCGGGATTTGGCCCGGAAAGGTACGGGCCCTTTTCAACGATAAAGGGGATAAGGTTGATAAGGCTACCCCTTCCATGCCTGTGGAGGTCCTGGGTTTTGAGGGGATCCCCGATGCGGGGGACCCCATCCATGTGGTGGAAGATGAACGGATAGCCCGGGGCATTTCCTCAAAACGGCAGGAGCTTAAACGGTTTGAGGACGCCAAAAACATCAAAAAGATCACCCTGGACAACCTCTATGATACCATCAATGATGGGGCGATTCAGGAACTCAAGGTGATTATTAAAAGCGATGTTCAGGGTTCCGCCGAGGTACTCCGGTCAAGTTTGGAGAAACTTTCCAACAACGAGGTGCGGCTTAATGTGATTCAGGCCCTTCCGGGGGCCATCAACGAAGGGGATGTGGATCTGGCCATCGCTTCCAATGCCATTATTATCGGCTTTAATGTGCGGCCCGTACCCAAGGCGAAGATCCTCGCGGATCAGGAAAAGGTGGATATCCGTAAATACAATGTCATCTACAAGGCGGTCGAAGAGATCCGCCAGGCCATGGAGGGGATGCTTAAACCCGATACCAAAGAGGAAGTGATCGCTTCCGTAGAAGTGAGGGAAACCTTTAAGGTGCCGAAGATCGGTATCATCGCCGGATGTTATGTCCTTACCGGAACGGTTAAGCGGAACGCCAGTGTTAATATTATCCGGGAGGGCATTGTGGTGCATACGGGAAAAATTAGTTCCCTCAGGCGTTTTAAAGACGATGTCCGGGAAGTCGCGGCGGGTTATGAATGTGGTATGGGTATCGACGGATTTGACACCATCCAGGTGGGGGATCAAATCGAAGTTTTTGAATTGGTAGAAATTGCCAGGAAGTTCGGTTCTTAATCTATGTCGGAATATAGGCTTGAACGGATAGGACGGCTTATTCAGGAACTGATCGGTTCCCTGATAGTAGAGGGCCGGATCAAAGATCCCCGGGTGGATCCCTTTCTCTCGGTTACCCGGGTTAGGGTTTCCCGGGATCTATCCTTCGCGGATGTGTATGTCTCCGGTTACCAGACCTCCGATGGTCCCCGTAAGGGCATTGCGGGTCTACAGAGCGCCGCCGGGTTTATTCAGGCCCAGTTAAACGCCGGGATGCGGATCCGCCAAATTCCCCGGCTCCGTTTTCATGAGGATCCGGGACTGCGTGAAGGTTTTGAGATGATAAAAAAAATCGAGGGTTTAGTGCATAATGACGGTCCTTGAGCCCTCGGGGATATTATTGCTCAACAAACCCCCCGGACTGACCTCATTTCAATCCCTTGATTTGGTAAAAAAAATTTTTTCTACCCCTAAGGTGGGTCATGCCGGTACCCTGGATAAGTTTGCATCGGGTCTCCTCACGGTTTTGGTGGGCAGGGCGGTAAAACTAAGCCCCTGGTTTTCGGGCTGCGATAAACATTACGAAGGGATCATCCGGTTCGGCGTTGAAACCGATACCCTGGATCCTGAAGGCCTGCCCATCGCCCAGGGACCTGTCCCCTCCCGGGAAGTCCTGGAAGAGGTCCTGCCCCACTTTCGGGGGGATATACTCCAGGCGCCGCCGGTCTATTCCGCTATCCATTTGGGGGGTAAACGGGCTTCCCAGCGCGCCCGGGAAGGAGAGTCCGTTGAGATGGAGAAACGCCCGGTGACGGTTTATGCCCTGGACCTCCGTTCCTACGATCCCCCCCTGGCCTCGGTTCATGTCCATTGTTCCAAGGGGACTTATATCCGTTCCCTGGCCAGGGACATAGCCCTGGCGGCGGGTTCCCGGGGTCACCTTCAAGCCCTTACGCGGACCCAGGCGGCGGGCTTTTGTCTTTCCCAGGCGCTGGATTTTTTATCCCTGTCCTCCGAAGGGTTTTCCCCTATTGAAGGCTTGAGGTCCCTTGATCCGGGGGTTTTTGAAGCCCTGGGTATCCCCGTCGTTTTTGTGGACCCCCCGGTGGCGGAAAAGATAATCCGGGGTATGCCCCTGCAGCGGCTCATAAAGGAAAACGGGCTTGTTCTTCCCTTAGATTCCCGGATTAGTGTGGTGGGACTGTTCCGGTCCGGGGTAGGTACCGGCAAGGGCGGGGATTTTTTGGGAATAATTGAACAAAAGGCCGGCGGCGCCTGGTCCTATGGATATGTTTATGCGCGTGCTTGACTGGTCCCAATTTATGGATGGCGCCCTTTTAGACGGGTCCTTTCCGGGAGGCACGGCCATGACCATCGGGGTTTTTGACGGGGTCCATCGGGGACACCAGGCCCTTATCGGGAAAATTTTTCAATGGGCCCCCGGCTGTATTCCCACGGTGATCACCTTCCGGCAAAACCCCAAGAAGGTGTTACATCCCAGGGAATACCAGGGGGATATTGTCGCCCTGGATCGGAAGATGATTATTTTTGATGCCCTGGGGATAGAGCTGGTTATCCTGATTGACTTTTCCGGAGATTTCAGTAAACTGAATGGTAAGGATTTTATCGGTTATTTACAGAGCCGGGGAAGGTTGAAGTTTCTAGTGGTGGGTAGTAATTTCCGGTGCGGCTACGGACTTGATACGGGGGTGTCGGAAATAAAAAAACTCAACCCGGAAACTGAAGTGGTGCCCCCGGTGATGGAAGGGGGATTTTCGGTCAGTTCAAGCCGGATCCGAGGGGCAATTTCTTCGGGCAACCTGGATAAGGCGGCCGCGCTCCTGGGCAGAAAGGTGGAAATAGATCTGGCCGGATTATCTTCCCTCCCCCAGGGGGACGGTTTGTTTTACGAGGTTCGTTCCCATGACCGGATTCTGCCCCCCCCGGGGCGGTATACCGTAATTTTTTATGAACTTTATAAGAGCGGGGGACTGGAACGGGAAGTGCTGATTAAAGACGGGGGCGTGTTTATTCCGTCATTAAACCAGGCGGATCGTATTGAATTTATAATATAGTGACGTGGTTTAAAAATAGGGCGGTTCGGAAACCCATGGTTTTAAAACCACAACACATGAGGGGTTTTCCCAAAACCATGGGAAGGGCTCTGGATTTTAGGTATTTTTAATACCCGGTGAATTGGTTTCCAAGGAGAGAATATATATGGCTTTAAACAAAGAAGATGTGACCTCTATCATTACCAAATTCGGCAAGAATGAAAAGGATACCGGTACTTCGGAAGTTCAAATTGCCCTTTTGACCCAACGGATAAACCAGCTTACGGAGCATTGCAAGCTCTTTAAGAAGGATAAGTCCAGCCAGCGGGGTTTGTTGATCCTGGTCGGAAAACGGCGGCGTATGTTGAAGTATATCCAGCGGACAGAGCTGGAAAAGTACCGGTCCCTTATCAAGGAATTGGGACTCCGCAAATGAAAACCGCAAAGACCCTTTGGTTTTGCGGTTCCTTGCTGTCTGGAACCATAATGAGGCCGGGCCGGGTCTTTTTATAGTCCCTGGGGCTGTTTCACAACCGGCCGGGTTTTGAAACAGCTTTACTTTCAAAATAGGTGTTTTGAAAGTCCGCTTTTATGGTTTATAATTTGGATAGGAGTATATGATTCAAAGAGTAACATTTCAAATTTCCGGTAAAGAGTTGGTTCTTGAAACCGGCAGAATCGCAAAACAGGCCAATGGGGCGGTTTTTGCGCAATACGCGGGTTCAGCGGTGATTGCTACCGTTTGTTCGTCTTCAAGCGCCGTGGAAGGGCTGGATTATGTCCCCCTTACGGTGGATTATAACGAAAAGTATTACGCCGCCGGAAAAATCCCCGGGGGCTTTATCAAGCGGGAGAGCCGCCCTAAGGATAAGGAGATCCTCGTATCCCGGCTTATAGACCGGCCGATGCGGCCCCTGTTTGATAAGAGTTTTGGCCGGGAGATCCAGGTGATCCCCACTACCATATCCACCGATCAGGTAAATCCCCCGGATATACTGGCGATTATCGCTTCCTCCGCGGCGGTACATATTTCGGATATTCCCTTTAACGGTCCCATCGCGGGGGTACGGATCTGTTCCCTCGGGGGGGAACTCATCGTTAATCCCACCTACGAGGAGATTGAGAAGTCGGAACTGGAAATAGTGGTAGCCGGTACCAAAGAGGGGATTACCATGGTGGAAGGGGGCGCCGCCGAGGTTGATGAAGACACCATGATTGCCGCTCTGGAAAAAGCCCAGGGGGTTATCGGTGAACTTTGTGAAATACAGCAAAAGCTGCGGGAGCTTGCGGGGAAGGAGAAACTTTCCCTGGTAGAGACCGTTTTGGTCCTGGAAAACAAGGAGCTTATCCGGAACGCCGCCTATCCCCGGCTGGAGGAAGCTTGTTTTGTCAAGGGTAAGCAGGAACGTTCCGGGGCGATCAAAACGGTAAAGGACGATATTGCCGCTTTATACGCATCCCAGTTAGAGGACGAAATTCAGAAAAAGCTCTTCGATGCCCTTTTTGAAGATATGGAATATGAGATCCTCCGTTCTTCGATTTTAAATAAGGGACTGCGGGTGGATGGCCGGGGTACGGAAGATATCCGGAATATTACCTGTGAAGTGGGGATCCTCCCGCGGACCCATGGGTCCGCCCTTTTTACCCGGGGAGAGACCCAGGCTCTGGCGGTTACCACCCTGGGAACCGTATTTGATGAGCAGATCTTCGATGATATCGAAGGGGATAAGCGGGAAAATTTCATTTTGCACTACAATTTCCCCCCCTATTCGGTGGGGGAAGTGGGCCGTATGGGTACGGGCCGCCGGGAAATCGGCCATGGCAACCTGGCCCGGCGTTCCCTGGCAGCGATGGTTCCTGCCAAGGAAAAATTTCCCTATACTGTGCGGGTGGTTTCGGAGATCATGGAGTCCAACGGTTCCTCATCCATGGCATCGGTCTGCGGCGGAACCCTTGCCATGCTTCATGCCGGGGTGCCCATGAAAAAACCTGTGGCCGGTATCGCCATGGGGCTTATTACCGAAGGCCGGGGCGGGCCTGGGGATCGGTACGCGGTTCTTTCGGATATTCTGGGGGAGGAGGATCACCTGGGGGATATGGATTTTAAGGTGGCGGGTACCGAAGACGGTATTACCGGGTTCCAGATGGATATTAAGATTGCCGGGGTCAGTCCCGAGGTGATGCGGAAAGCCCTGGATCAGGCCAAACGGGGGCGCCTCCATATCCTTTCTATTATGAACCGGACCATCAGTAAACCCGCGGCGCATATCAGTGAATATGCGCCGAAGATCGTAACCCTCACCATAGATGTTGATAAAATCGGTGCCCTTATCGGTCCGGGGGGTAAAAATGTAAAAGCCCTCTGTGAACAGTACCGGGTTACCATCAACACGGATAACGACGGAACGGTTACCATTTACGGGAAAAATTCCCAGGACGCGGAAGACGCCAAGGTCGCGGTTTTGGGGATAGTTTCCGACCCGGAAGTCGGGCGTGTATATACGGGAACGGTAAAACGGATCATGGATTTCGGCGCTTTTGTAGAGATCCTGCCGGGTAAGGAAGGGCTGGTGCATATTTCAAAACTATCCCGCCAGCGTATTGCCCTGGTGACCGATATTCTGAAAGAAGGACAGGTCATACCGGTAAAACTTTTGGAAATTGATCGGATGGGCCGGCTCAACCTTTCTTATATTGACGCTATCGATCCTTCCGGGGAGGAAGGCGCCGGACCAGGAGGGCCTTCGCAGCGAAACCGTTAACCGGACCTTGAGGGAGCCGCATAGGCTACTGCCCTGCATTATGCCGCGGATCCTCAAGGTCTGCATAATTACTTTGGGAGGGGAAATTATGACGGGAAATATTAATCCGGAGATAAGGATCCATAAAAAAGATCCCCAGGCCCGGCTGCCCCAATACGAAAGTGAGGGAGCCGCCGGGGCGGATATTACCGCACGGCTTACGGAGGAACTCCTGATACCTTCCATGGGCCGGGCCTTGGTACCCACGGGACTGACCGTGGAGATTCCCCCGGGATACGAGGGACAGGTCCGTCCCCGGTCGGGCTTGGCTATCCGTCATGGGGTTACGATTTTAAATTCCCCGGGGACCATTGATTCGGATTACCGGGGAGAATTAGGGATTATCTTAATCAATCTCGGCGCCGAGACTTTTACCGTGCGGGACGGGGATCGGATAGCCCAGTTGATAGTCGCCCCGGTGTCGAAGGCTCGTATGCTGGAAACCGGGTCGGTATCCCCCACGGCGAGGGGAAGCGGCGGATTCGGATCGACGGGAATGTCATCGTAAAAGATGGAAAACAAACGATCCGGATCCTGGACCATGTTCAGAAGTATTTTTTTAGAAACCTTGATTTCCTTTGTGGTGGCTTTTCTTTTTTTCTTTTTTGTCTTTTTTGTAAATCAACTGTTGCTTATGGCGCAGGAGATTTTAACCAAAAAGGTTCCTTTTAGGCAGGTTGCCCTCTTGGTCCTCTTTTCCCTTCCTTCGGTGGTTGCCATGTCCGCGCCCTTCGCTTCCCTGGTAGGGACCCTGATGACCATAGGCCGCATGACTTCGGATAATGAAATCCTCGTGATGCTTTCTTCGGGCCTTTCTTACCGGAATATTTTTATTCCCGCCATAACCATAGGAGTATTTATCTCTATCATGTCTTTTTTGGCCAACGATATACTGCTCCCCGCGGGAACCGTACAATTTACCCGGCTCTACCGGCGGATCCTGGTTTCAACTCCGGCGTTGGAACTGGAATCCAACTCGGTTAAACGGTTTAAAGATACGGTGGTGGTTACCGGTAATGTGGATAACACGTCCATAGATGACGTCCTTATATTGGATAAAACCAGTGACGGTGAGCGGCGCCTTATTATGGCCCGGAACGCGGAACTGCGGGACGGCGGGCGGGAAGGGATGAGTCTTGACTTGACCAATGCCTTTGTGCAAACTTCCAAGGAAGTAGCCCGGCAGGATTACGATTACGCTTCCAGCAGTTTTCTCCGGTACCTTATACCCCAGGACGATCTGATCCAGGCGGTTTCCAGCATCGGTCCCCGGGAGATGAGTTCCACCGATGTGAAAAAGGAAATAAAAAACCAGGAGGAAGAGCTGGGAACCCGGCTTGACGAGGAGTATAATAGAGCCCTGGGGTATGCGTTGTCCCTGGAGACGGCCCTGCGGAACGGACCCCAGCGGGAAGAATGGAACCAGCGCTCAAATACGTTGGCATCTTTTGTAAAGGGCGTAGCCACCGCAGCGGTGATTAAAAATAACCGGAACCTGCTCGTATACCGTCTTGAATATTATAAGAAATTTTCCATCCCCTTTGGGGCTCTTTCTTTTGTTTTTCTCGCGGTTTCCCTGGGACTTCTGGCTAAAAAAAGCGGTCAGACCGTGGGATTTATCTTTGGGCTTATCGTCGCGGTTATTTATTGGGCCCTGCTTTTGGGTGGACAGACCATGGGGATCCGGCTAGGATATTCGCCCTTCTGGTCCATGTGGTTTCCCAATATTTTGGCTATCTCCATAGGCCTGCTTATGGGTATTATCAGGATAAGGCGATGACCCTGGATCGTTATTTGATTCGGCAATTTTTGCCGATATTCTTTATTGCCGCTTTTATGTTTGTGTTCCTCATTTCCCTCATCGATCTCTTTGCCAATATATGGCGTTTTCTCAATTACGAGGTTCCCTTTAAGGAAATACTCCGGGTTTACTATTATTATTTACCCAAAAGCTTTTCCTTTGCCCAGCCTATTTCACTGCTTTTTGCCACCGCCTATACCCTGGGGGATCTCTACGCGAGAAACGAACTGACCTCCATATTTTCTTCGGGGATTCCCTTTTGGCGTTTTAGTCTTTCCCTGGTGCTCATTGGTATTCTCGCGTCGGTGTTTTCTTTTTATTTTGAGGATAGGGTGGTAATTCCGACCCTGAAGATCAAAAATGATCTGAGCCGTACCTATTTGCGGCAGGAAACCCGGGCGAATAATTCCGATATTGTGATCAAGGCAAAAGAGGGCAGGCTTATCTATGCGGTGGATTATTATGATGACAATGCCGTTGTGCTCAACGGTTTGAGTATTATTGAAAAAGACGAAGCCGGAAATTTTTTGGCCCTAATCCGTGCTCCTTCGGCGTCCTGGACCGGAGAATACTGGTCCCTGTCCAATGCCCTGATTTACACCTGGGAAAATACCCTCCTCAGGGCCCGCTCTCTGGGGCAGACCGATAGTTACCGGGAAAGTCCCGATACCTTTAGACGGAGTTCCTATGATGTGGAATCTCTGCCCGCCCGGGAAGCGGGTCTTTTGGTGGCCGACTTAAAGGCGGCGGGGCTTCCCTTTATCGGAGCTCTGGCGGATTATTATCATCGTTTTTCTTATTCCGCGGTTTCCGTGGTGGTGATCATCCTGTCCATTTCTATGGGAGGGCGGTTTAAAAAAAACATACTGCTCATGAGTCTTTTGGCAAGCCTCCTCGTGGCGGTTGTTTTTTATGTTATGGAAATGATCACTATGATGATGGCCCGGCTTGGGTATATTCCTCCCCTGATAGGGGCGTGGTTTCCGGTGGCCGCCTTTATTGTGATCGGGATGCTCCTGCTCCAGAGCGCGAAAACCTAAAGGATCCGGCTCGGCGATGGAACATTTTTTTACCATTCACCACCGGGATTCCTCCTGTAATGCCCGGATCGGGGTTATGGAACTGCCCCACGGTCCGGTGTCTACCCCGGTATTTATGCCCGTAGGAACCAACGGGACCGTGAAGGCCCTTACCAAGGATGATGTCAAGGAGATAGGGTTCGAGATCATCCTTTCCAATACCTACCACCTGTACCTGAGACCCGGAACCGAGGTGATAAGCGCCGCCGGGGGGCTTCATAATTTTATGCAATGGGATCGGAACATCCTTACCGATTCCGGGGGGTTTCAGCTCTTTTCCCTGGCCCCTTTTAGAAAAATAAACGATGAAGGGGTGGTGTTCCGCTCCCACATTGACGGTTCCCGCCATCTATTAACCCCCGAAAGGGTGGTGGAAATTCAATCCCTGCTGGGCAGTGATATACAGATGCAGCTTGACGTGTGCAGTCCCTGGGGGGTGACCTATCAAGACGCGGTAAAAGCCCTGGAGTTTACCGGCCTCTGGTTTTCCCGGGCAAAAAAGGCTTGGGAGATGGAGCGGGATAACGGGTATGGGGGAAAACTTTTTGCCATTGTACAGGGTAATTTTTTTAAGGACCTCCGGGAAAAAAGCGCCCTTGAAGTCATAGACCAGGATCCCCAGGGCATTGCCATTGGGGGCCTTTCCGTAGGGGAACCGGCGGAGGTTTTTGAGGAATTTTTAAGTTATACCGCCGCCTTCTTACCCCCGGAAAAACCCCGGTATGTTATGGGTATAGGGACCCCCCGGTATATCCTGGATGCTATTGAACAGGGTATCGATATGTTTGACTGTGTGCTCCCCACCAGGACCGGCCGGAACGGGTATGTTTTTACCCGAAACGGGGCCTTTGCGTTAAAAAAGGCGGAATACCGGCTTGATTTTGAGCCGATAGATAAAGCATGCGGCTGTAAAGTGTGCCGGGACTATAGCCGCGCTTATTTACGGCACCTTTTTAAAACCCAGGAGATCCTCTGTTCTATGCTGGTAAGTTATCATAACCTTTATTTTTTGTATGAACTCCTTCGGGACGCCCGGAGCGCCATTCGGGAAAACCGGTTTTTATCATTTAAGTCGGCTTTTCTAAAACAATTTACCGGGGGTGAGGGATAAAATATGCGGAGCCTTTTAAAAAATCCGCTTGCCGTGTTTTTTTTACTTTTTTTCGGAGAGGCGCTTGTTTTTTCCCAATCCTCACCGGATTCGGATCTGCCCCCGGCTAAAACCGTAGAGATCCAGCAGCTGGAAACGATCCGTTATGGTACGGAAAATGAAATAGCCGCGCTGATTCAGACCCTCAAAAATGAAAATGCCTTTTATCTGGATGATGAACTTATCGTCCTCTTACAATCCACCAAGAACCGAATCATCCTCTCCGGGGTGTTTAGCTTTTTTGGGGAGCGGGGTAAAGAGGGCTTGGAGGAACGGGCCATAAGGGCGGTGAAAGAGCGGAACGATGAGGCAACTGAAACGGTAAACGCCGCCCTTGATTACCTGGGAAAAGTTAGAGCCCAGGATGCCGTCGATACCCTGAAGGATCTCATCGATCGGGATGAGCCGCGTTTTATGGGAAACGCCATCCGGGCCTTAGGTTTAGTGGCGAAGGTTCCTGAGGAAACCGCCGATAACACGGCGGAATATTTAATTGATTTTTGTACGAACCGTAATCCCGGAGATGAGAACCGCAAGGAAATTGTAACTGCCCTGGGGGAGTTGGGTTCCCGGGAGAGCGTGGCCTTTTTATCGGAAATTGCCGTTTCCGATGAAGAACGGCTGTCCCTGCGTATGGCGGCGCTGGATAGCCTTGCCAAGATCGGTGATCCTGCAGGGCTCGAGGCGGTTCTTACCGCCCTGGTTTCCCCGGATCCTAATGTGCGCTCCAGCGCCATAGCCGCCTTGGGCCCTTTTTCCGGTCAGATGGCGGAGAGCGCTATTTTGGAAGCCTTTCGAGATTCCTATTACCGGACCCGGATAAGCGCCGCTAAAGCCGCAGGGGAACGGAAATTCAGCGAAGCAATTCCCTACCTCCGTTTCCGCGCGGAAAGGGACGAGGTGGCCGCGGTGAAGGACGAGGCCATCCGGGCCTTGGGGGCCATTGGCGGTCAGGAAGCGGCCCTGGTTTTGGCGGATCTCTTTGGGGAACGGAAAAACACCGACCGGGTCAGGCTCCTCTCGGCGGAAATGCTGATTCGCCATAACGCCGACGATTACGCGGAAAAGGTGATCCGTGAAATGGATGAAGCTAAAACGAAAAATCAAACCACTTTGTATAACGGGTTTCTCCGGATCCTGGGAAACGCCCGGACCGCTGCGGTCGAAGGTCTTGCCCGGCGTTTTTTCTCTTCCGGTGGGGTAGTTGAAAAGTCCTATGCCCTGGATATGACCGTAAACAACGAATTTCGGGGACTTGCCGCCCAGGTCAAAGAACTAACCGATGAAAAAAATGGCAGCCTTGCCCGAAAAGCCCGGGATGTGATCCAAAAATTAGGGCTGGATTAATCCGGTTCCTGCCAATAACCGGGCACATCCACCGAATGAAGCAGCCGGTTCAGGGCTATGAGGGGATCCTCGTAACGATCTATCCGTATAAAAAGCTCATATTGTCTTTCTGAAATAATCCGTATAGGAATTCCCTCACAATTGGGAACCGGTTGGGAACCAAGGTCGGGAAAAAATTCCGGCTTCCGGGGAATAAAGGTGCATTGGGCGCCGTCGCTTCGGAGTTCCGCTATCCGGGGGGGTATGGGGACGAGGAAAATCAAAAAATCCGATTTGCCACCCCCGATGGTAAAGGAATAGCCGGGTTTAACCGTATGGATATTCCGCCGGCCGATGTTGGTGTTCTGATCCTCCACAAAGAGGGACAACATTAAAGGCCCGTTATCATGGCGGGGATTGTTTTTATAGGATTTTCCCGGGGGAATTTTTTGGGGGCTGTCGCTTCGGATTGGACCGCTCAGGGTTCTATCCTCGGGCGGCTTCGGGAAAACCCCAGGAAGAGGAGCCCCGGGAGACGTTTGGACCGCTTCTCTTTGGGGAACGGGCCTGGTGGGGGGGCTCACTTTTTTATCCCACAACACCGCCAGGGAATTTTCCCCCTGGTTCTTCACGGGACCACTGGGGAGGGCTCTATCTTCGGGCGGTTTATCAGGGTGGATCCCGGGACCGGGCTCCTCTGGAGGTATTGCGGCGGCTTCGTTTTTTAGGGCGGCCCCGGCGGAGGGGGCCAATTTTTTATCCCACCACGCTTTCAGGGAATTTGCCCCCGGCTCCTTCGTTTCCCGCTGATGCTGGTCCGGGGGATAAGCGGCTAAAGCGTTTTGTTGAATCCCATCGTTTTGGGCTTCCGGTTCCTCGGCAGGAACCGGCTTTGGGGGAAATTTACCGGCGGCATGGGCAAAGGTCCGGTTGGGAGAAGTCTGAAGCCGTTTTACCGTCAGAAAAATAATAAGAGCCAAAATCAGGATCACCCCAAGGATACCCCCGATAAACCAGGGCAGGGATAAACCGAATAGGGATATGACAGCGGATTGCGGTCTTGGGGCGGTTTTCCCCGGCAAAACCTCCTGTTCCGTAAGTCCGGCTACGGGAGGCGGAACCGGTACTTCCTGACCCGGTTCTGCCTGGGGTTCCGGTACCTGAGCCGTTGTCAGCCCTGCCGGCGGCGGGGCTGTTGGGACTTGGGCAGGCTGGGGTGTTGCCGCTTCTGTCGGCGGCTGTGCCTGGACTTGGGCGGGGCGAGGCGTTACCGGTCCCGCCGGCGGCGGGGCTGTCTGGATTTGGGCCGGCTGGGGCGTTGTCTGCTCTACCGGCGGCTGCGCCTGGGTTTGGGGAGGCCGGGACGGTGCCTGTCCTGCCGGTGGGACTGTCTGGGCTTGGGCGGATTGGGGCGGCCGGGACGGTACCGGAGGGGCCGGCGGTGCTTGGACGGGGGTCACCGGGCGATCCGGAATGGGTAACATCCGCCTTCTGCCTGAGGAGGGGCCGGTTCCCGCCAGCGGTACCGGAATATAATAAAAATCTATTCCGGCCCTGTTTAAACGGGCGGTAGTTTGGGAAATAAGATTTTGTATGGAATCCTCCACCCGCCCTCCCTGCCGGGGATTATGATCCCCGTCGGAGATAAACACTACCTTTTTTTTCCTTGTCCCCGGGATGGATACCACATATTGTTCTCCATAGGCCAAGGCTCCGGAAATATCCGAATAGGGATCCAAGGGATAGAGGAGAAACAGACGGCCCATGATGGTTTCCACATCCCCCCAACCGGATATACGGCGGGTTATTTCCAACCGGGGAATATCGGAAAAGGATATAAGATGAAAGGTATCGCCCATACGCAGGAATTCTTTGAGAAAACTGCCGGTTACATATTCAAGGGTTTTTTGATATGAACCGCTCATACTTGAAGAAGTATCCAAAATCAATATCAAATCAAGGGGAGTTTCCTGTCCAAATGCGAAAAAAAAGGGCACCCATAATAATAAAGCCACTAAAAATATTTTTTTTACGGATATTTGTTTCCCTTCTTTATAAATCCGGGATACCATAAATATCCTCCTCTCTAAATCCATAAGTCATGGAGGCGATTTTAAAATACCTTGAGGTTTGAACCGCCTCCATGGCTAAAAAGCTACCGCAGAAATACGCTCCACCTTATAGGATGCTTTTTCATCATTTATAGAAAAATTAAATTTTTCTCCTACCTTTTTGTTCAAAATCGCCCCGCCCAGGGGGGAGAGGTAAGAGATGATCCGGTTTTCAGGGTCCGATTCCCAGGGACCAAGGATGGTATACTCCTCTTTTTTACCGGTGATCTCGTTGGACAAAACAACCTTGGTTCCAAAGGACACCCGGGTGGTATTGACCGTGGCGGGATCAAATAATTGGGCCCGTTCAATCTCATCTTTCAGTTTTGCCACCGTTGAGTTGAGGATCTCCTGTTTCTCCTTAGCCGCCTTATATTCCGCGTTTTCCCGTAAATCTCCTAAGGAAAGGGCAAAGGCAATTTCTTTAGAGTTAGCCGGGACCTCCACGTCCATGATATGCTGAAGATACCGCTGTTTTTCCTCGTATTTGACTGCGGTTACCATGAGTCCCCGGGACACCTTCTTTTCCACATCCCTGAAGAATTTAAAGTTCGGATCCTTTTCCAAAATAAGACTGCGGAGGTTTAATTTATCCGCCGGATCCAGGTCCTTCACATCTTCTATAAAGGTAAAAATCCGGATAATCGTATCAGGGTCCGCCTGATTAATAAAAGAAGCCAACATACCGTCTTTAAAAAGTATAGTGTATACCTGCTTATTTATCTTGCGATTTTCTGTAGTATCCCGATGATTTTCGATTTCCCGGTAGGTTATATCCAAGATATGGATCAGGGTTATAAACTGTTTTTCCAGGGGAATTGCGGCTTTTTCAAACCACGGTTCGGTTTTATAGTTTTTAAAGAACCAGACCACCGCCTCCCGGTAATCCCGGTAATTTTCAAAACACTGCTGGACCAGGGACACGAGTTTTTCCTCATGTCCTTCTCTTATAAGACTCAGGATGATCGAATTTGAGGGGGCGAAGGGTAAGAGTTTTATATAAATATCCGGCCAGGAGGGCACAAAAAGCTGAACATGCCGAAGGAATTCCTCTTTTAGTTTGTTGTCTTTGAGATTGAAAAACAAACCCGGTATCTCTTCGATTCCGTCAAAAATATCAAGGAAATTGAAGGAAAGTCCGGTCACCAGCTGGGGATACCGGCCGGCAAGCTCCTTGATAAGGAGGTAAGAGGCGACCACCTGTTCGTTAACCTGATTATAGGACCGGAGGTAACCCAAAAAATAGGCCATCATTTCGGTAAAATATTCCGAATCCAGCTCCACATCCTTTTGGGTGACATAGTTCCGGATAGTTGATACCCGGTCAAAGAAATTCCGTTCCGCCTTAAATTCATTATAGAGCTTTTCTTCTATACTGATGGGCCGTTCCCGGACCGTAAAGATATCAATATTTTCGGGACTGACCCCAAAGGAGGTATCCGATTTCAGAATTTCCCGTATTCTGGTACTCCAGGCAGTCCATTCCCCCACGGATAATATCGAAGGTACCAGTTCCGCCTTGATCCGTTTGATGTCGCAGGAATTGTTAAAACTCTTGATCACCGTCTGTAATGCCCAGGAAGGATCGTTTTTTACCCGGTCATGGAGTTTTTCTTTTTTCTGGGTGGCTTTTAAAACCCAAATATGGGTTTTTGAGAGGGTTTGGAGGGCATTCACCGCCATTTTAAGGGACATGGAATGGGCCCGTTTCTTGGCGAAATCGATGGTGATCTCATCCCCCTGTACTTCGGCGATCCGACCGACCCCCCAGGTCCGGTGGTAGACGAAATTGCCCTTATCAAAGGCAATATGTTTTTCAAAATCCAAAATAGCCTCATGGACATTACGCCAGTTTTGGGCAAGATTGGAAATACGGATATATTCTTCCAGCTGGCTATGGTTTGCGTATTTCTGCCTGAAACATTCGATAATTTCCTTCCTGGCCAGGGAATCTTTTTCATCGTACTGCAGAATAATCTTGAGGATATTGATGGCGGTATTGATGTCTCCCCGCTGTTTACAGGAACCGTATACATCCTCCAGGAGAAGTACCGCCTTTTCCTCACTGATGTTTTTGGAGACCTTTTTCTGAACATGAAGAAAAAAGTCGATGTCCTCGGGGCAATATTCCAGCAGTTTTACCCAGATTTCCCGTACATTGGTAAAGAGCTGCTTGTTGATATAACGGTGCAGGGCTTTTTTATAATAATCTACCGCCTCTTCCAGTTGGCTTTGTTTTTCATAATGTTCCGCCAGGGATTTGGCCAGATCCGCCTCTTCATAATCAACTTTAACCAGCCGCTCCCAAATGCCATAGATGGCCTCTTCCTCGTTTTCGTTTTTATAGCAATCCCCCAGGGTCCGCAGGGCAAATTTGGATTCCCCATAATCCAGGATCCGTTCGCAGAGGTATTTTACAATATTCCACTTATGATTATCCACAAAAATAGTAACCAGGGTAATCAGGGCGGAATCGTCGATGATCTGCCGGGATAGGGCTATCATCCCCGAAATATAGAGGGCAATGATGCTGTTTTTGGTATGAACCAGATGTTCATCACAGAGTTTTTTAAGTTCATCGTATGCCCGTTTTTCCCCGGCTTCCTTCAGAACGAGATCCAGCTCTTTAAACTGGGTGGTTGAATAATTGCTGAGGGTGGCTCTGGTCCACTTTTCTTCGTTCAGCATTTCCTGCACATTTTTTAGGAGAGCTTCAGACATCTCGTAACTCCTTGCCCCATAGGCATCGTATAAAATGGGGTATAAATTTATAATACTAAATTTATATCCCGGTGTCTTTACCGGTGTTCTATTCCCTGATAAAGCGCTTTCCCAACCCCGGTTGGTTTTGGGAAAGCCCTTCAAGATACTCTAGTGCATATAACGCTCGTATATTTCCGGATCGAGGATCTTTATTTTCAACATGGTCTCCTCAATAAGCCCTGGATTTTCCCGGATATTTTCATAATGATCGATGAGCCAAAAATACCGGTTGATAAGCCGGGGTATGAGCAGGGAAATGGTATCCGGGCGGCCCCGGATCTCGTTCTCCAAAGAAAAAATGGCTTGTTTTATCCGGCCTAATTCAATGGATTTTAGTTCCCGTTTGACGGAAAATACCCCAAAAAGGCGTCCATAGATCGGGATCCATTCCAAAAGTTCCTGCCCCGAATATCCCTTCTTTTTTACCCGGTCCGCGAGGCGTATAATCAACTCCGACTCCATGGCTCTGAGATTAACCCCCTGGGGATCCGTAAAAAACGCCTCCCGGAACAGTACCTTGGCAACCCTGGTTTCTTCCAAAAGGGCATTGACATCCGCCAGCTCTGCGAGGGTTTCCCCGTCCTCCCGCTTAAACCGGGCCGCCTGTTCCAGATATTTGAGGGCTTCCTCGTAGTTACCGACCCCTTTGTAACAACGTCCCACCTGTAACAACAATCCCGGATCATGCTGGTTTACCCCGTCTCCCAATACGTCTTCGAAGGACTTGAGGGCGGTAGAAAACACAAAACGCCGTACCGCATAAAGACATGCGTCATATCCTTCCCCAATTCGATCCAAAAAATCATAAAAAGATTTCCATTGGGAAAGAATAAACCCCCCTTTATCATAGGGATCATGGAAATCATCCAAGCGTTTTATCCGTTCAAGCCACCAATTAAGGCATTTTAACCCATAAACCACCTCAGGATTATCATAATCCATCCCCAGGGCTTCATCTAAAACCCGCAGGGCTGAAGTTACATCTGAGGCTTTCAGGTTATCATAGGCTTTCTGAATGAGCCCCGGTACTGATGTTTCCGTATTCATGGCTTGAATAAGTCTCACCCATTCGAGCTTGTTCCAAAACCGGGTCGATCTTGGAACAGCCAGAACTTTTAGAACTTTTTCGAAAATCTCTGGCTGCTTGACAAGCAAAGCCTGTCTTTTAAAATCTGCTAATATACTATACTATTTTTATCCTTCTTTACAAGGCCCCTTTGAAAGGGTATTATCCTCGTATGAGCTGTATTATCGCCCCCTCGGTGCTGGCGGCGGATTTTTCTAATTTGACCGCCGCCGTGGCAGATATAAACGATTCAGGGGCCGAGTGGATACATTTAGACGTCATGGATGGCAAATTTGTTCCCAATTTAACCTTTGGTCCCAAAATGGTTGCGGATCTGCGGCCCCACACTTCCTCGGTCCTTGATGTCCACCTTATGGTGTATCAACCGGAGGATCTTATCGACGAATTTGCCCGGGCCGGGGCGGATTATATCACCTTCCATGTGGAAGCGGTGGTACATTCCCACCGGATCCTGCAATTCATCCGAAATTTGGGTAAAAAAACCGGGATAAGCATCGTCCCCTCCACTCCGGTAGTTATGATAGAAGAATTATTACCCCTGGTCGATCTGGTCCTGGTGATGACCGTCAATCCCGGATTCGGCGGACAGGACCTTATCCCGGCCTGTCTTGAAAAGGTAAAAAAACTCGTCCTTTTTAGGGAAAAGAAGGGCCTCTCTTTCCTTATTTCCGTTGACGGGGGGATTAATGAGGCTACCGCCGCCGGGGCCCGGGACGCGGGGGTGGATGTACTGGTTGCCGGATCGGCCTTTTTTAATGCCCGGGATAAAAAGGCCCTGGTGTCTCAATTAAAGGGGGAGTAACGAACGTAATGGTAACCTTGCCCCGTACCGTATATCCCCAAGGGATGTTCTTTTCCTTATTAAAAAATGATGAAATTTGATCCTATTTTGACCCGGGCGCTCCGGCTCGCCCGGAGCGGTAAATTCGGGGAAGCCATTCAAAAACTGGAAAGCGAGGTTGTTCGATACCATAATTCCTTTATTTATTTCTATATCCTGGGGGTATTGTGCCTCCATGCCGGTGATTTTGGGGGGTCCTTGACCTATCTTAAACGGGCCCGGGAAGTAAAAATGCAAGACCCCCAGGTGCTCCTGGGCTTGGCGGTTCTCTTTCTCCGCCGGGGGGATACGGACCGGGCTTTGGATCTTTACCTGGAGGTACTGGATAAAGACGGCCATAACCGGATAGCCCGAAAAGCCCTCAATGGGATACGGAAATATTCAGGGACCGATGCCTTTTCCCTATGGATAGAATCGGGGAAGCTCACCCGGTTTTACCCGCCCCTGCCAAAACTGCCCCCCCGGATAGCCTTGACGGCGTTGGTTGCCCTGGGTTTCCTCCTACTTTGTGGGGGGATGCTGCTTAAATTCCATATTCTCTCCCTGCCGGTCAAACCCCTTTCCCCCCGGGAGGGGTATGCCGGAAGCGCCCTGGAGCGGGAAGAATTGTGGACGCCGGTCCAAATCGGTGGCAGCTACCGGTATATATTAACCAAAGATCAAGTGGTGGAGGCCTATAACAAGGCCCGTTCATTGTTTACCGATCTCCGGGATGAGGCCGCCCGGGTGGAGCTTAACCGGATCATCGAATCCAACGCTTCCGAGGCTATTAAAAACAAGGCCCGGCTGCTTTCATCCTACCTGGAGACGCCGGGCTTCGATACCCTGAAGGACCTCTTCCCTTACGCCACCGTGGCGGCCGACCCCGGTCTTTACCGGGACTGTCATGTGATTTGGCGGGGGATGGCGACGAACCTCGATACCGGGGAGTCCGCCACCTCCTTTGATTTCCTCGTGGGCTATGACACCCGCAGGACCCTGGAGGGGATAGTGCCGGTGGTTTTTAATTTTTCCGTAGCGGTCAATACCGAAAAACCCCTGGAAGTATTGGGCCGGGTCATCCCGGTTGCCGCCGGGGCGGACGGTCAGGGGCCCGCCATACACCTGGAAGGCATCGCCCTCTACCAGTCGGGAAAAGCCGATGACTGGCGGTGAGGTCCGCTCCTTACGGGGGGCCCTTTGATGCGGGCCGTGGTACAGCGGGTCCGGGATGCCCGGGTTTCCGTGGAAGGGGAGGTGGCCGGGAGCATTTCCCGGGGGGTTTTGGTGTACCTGGGGGTTGCCCAGGGGGATTCCGAAGCCGACGCCGTCTATCTCGCGGAAAAGATCGCCGGCCTCAGGATCTTTCCCGACGCCGGGGGGGTGATGAACCGGTCCGTCCGGGAGACCGGGGGGGAGGTCCTGGCGGTTTCCCAGTTTACCCTCCTCGCGGATGCCCGGAAGGGCCGGCGGCCGTCTTATTCCCATGCCGCCGACGGCGCCGGGGCAAAAAAGCTCTACGAATATTTTATGGAAAAAATCCGGGAACAGGGCCTCCCCTGCCAAAGCGGGGTTTTTCAGGCCCACATGGAAGTTTCCTATACCAACGACGGCCCCGTGACCATACTGCTGGATTCAAAAAAGTTGTTTTAACCCCCGGCGGGTTCAGGGCTGATAAAATAAATCAGGGGACTTTAAATAATCTTCCGCGTTAAAGGCCGAGAGGATCTTGCCCATGGACCGGTTGGTCATGACGGTGCTGATCACCTTTGCCGATAATTCCGCCGAGGGAACCACCTCAAGGTTGGGGATTTGCTCCGGCAGGGTACCGGGGCAGCATACCGTGTCGGTCACCATGATGTGCCGCAAAAGGCCCTCGGAAGAGAGCCGGGTAAGCCGTTCCGCGGCGGGGGCGGAAAACACCGCGTGGACGGCGATGAGGTTTATCTCCGCCGGGCGGAGGGGCTCGAGGGCCCGGATCAGGCTTTCCACCGACCCGGCGGTATCCACCATATCGTCCACGATCCATAACACCTTTCCTTCGATAGGTTCGGCGGAAAGGATATTGATAGATTCAATGGCATTGGAACGGGAATAATCCCGCTGTTTATGGGCCACCACCAGGGGCGCCCCAAAGGCATTGGCAAAACGGCGGCCCAGCTTCTCCCCCCCGGCGTCCACGGAACAGAAGGCCCAATGGGGGCGCACTACCTGTTCCAGGGTGCTGAGGTCCCGGATATACACGTCGCAGAGCCGCTTTTTAAGCAGGGTCAGGGCGGGGATGTCGTCAATGGCGCACATAACGGGATCCACCATGGATTTCGATTTATCCGAATGGAGCTGATAGGTGATGAAGTGGGTGGTCCCGAGGCTGATAAGGATCTTTAAATGCACCCAGAGCCCCACGGAACTGCGCCGCAGGGTCCGGTCCGAGCGGGAGCAGGAGACAAAGGGCTCAAACACCAGGATCTTTTCCGCCTGGGACCGTTTTAGGGCGTCCACGGTGTGGTAGAGTTCGATCTTCGCCTCGTCCACGGGGATGCCCCCCTGATTGCGGGCGCAGCTCGTGAACAGGACCACGTCCTTGCCCCGAAGGGAGGTGTTGATCGCCACTTCCATTTCCCCATCGGCAAAACGGTCCGTGTTTAAGGCCTGTACCCCGTCCAGATCAAAGCCTTGGGAAGAAAAATTGATGAACCTTGAGAGGTACTGGACAACCCGGGACGCGTAATTCCGCATGGAGCGGGTGGCGGTTACGACAAACTCATTCATCCGGCTTTTCCCCCGTCATAATGTAAGTTTACTACAGAGAGAGAAAAATTGCATAGTAGCGAAGCCCCAAACCCCTACTGGGGGAACTTCGCCCCCCGGGTAACTCGCGGAAATGAAACTTCTTTTTCGAGCCATAGTTTTCTCCTTCGCGTAAATAACGGGACGCCGAAAGGCCCCCCGGGGAATCCATACCTGCCAGCGGGCTTCTCGTAAGTACTTACGGACCCCGGAAAAGTACATCGCTGCTCAGAAAACATCAGGACCAGGCTAATAGGGTCTTGCGCAAAAAATGAAGAACCCAGGAGCAAGCTTCGGGGTATGGACCCCGGCCTTCCAATCAAGCCGAGGCCGCCGGCTACAGGGCAAAAGCCCACAAAGACCACCACCCCAGGGCAACGAGGTGATAGAAATGAAGGAAATTTTATGTTATTTTCTATAATATATAAAGCAGGATGGATATGGTTGCCTTATAGAGGGAGGAGGAAAAGGTGGCAAAAATGAACGAAAGTGAAAAAACCCGGGGGAATCCCCTGGCGACGGGTGAAGAAAAGACCAAGGCCATGGAAACGGCCCGGCTCCAGATAGAGAAGCAGTTTGGTTCCGGTTCCCTGATAAAGCTGGGGGATCACGCCAACGCGGCGGGGATAGAGGTTATTCCCACGGGTTCCATTCTTTTGGACGAGGCCTTGGGAATAGGGGGCTATCCCCGGGGCAGGATCATCGAGATTTACGGGCCTGAGTCTTCGGGAAAGACCACGCTGGCGCTCCACGCCATTGCGGAGGCCCAAAAACTCGGGGGGATCGCCGCTTTTGTGGACGCCGAACACGCCCTGGACCCGATTTACGCGAAGAACCTGGGGGTCAATATCGACGATCTCTGGGTTTCCCAGCCGGACGCCGGGGAGCAGGCCCTGGAGATCGCCGAGAGCCTCGTCCGGTCCGGGGCGGTGGACGTGATCGTGGTGGATTCCGTGGCGGCCCTCACCCCCCAGGCGGAGATCGACGGGGACATGGGGGACGCCCAGATGGGGCTCCAGGCCCGGCTCATGAGCCAGGCCATGCGGAAGCTCACCGCGGTCATCGGCAAGTCCCGGACCCTCCTCATCTTCATCAACCAGATCCGGATGAAGATCGGGGTGATGTTCGGGAACCCCGAGACCACCACCGGGGGCAACGCCCTCAAGTTCTACGCCTCGGTGCGCCTCGAGGTCCGTAAGATGGACACCATCGAAAAGGGGGAGAAGGGGGAGTCCGACGCCATCGGTAACCGGGTCAAGGTCAAGGTGGTGAAGAACAAGGTCGCCCCGCCCTTTAGGAAGGCGGAGCTGGAGATCATGTTCGGCAAGGGAATATCCGCCGTGGGGAGCCTCCTCGACGCGGCGGTTAAGTATGAAATTATCGACAAAAAAGGCGCCTGGTTTTCCTACGGGGAAGAAAAGGTCGGCCAGGGCCGGGATAACGCCAAGGCGTATCTGGAAAACAACCCCGAATTTGCCCGGGAGCTGGAACAAAAACTCAAGGCGGTCATGTTCCCCGGCCGGGAGTTTCCCCGCCATGAAAAGGTCCTTCCCCGGAAAGCCCCGGAGGAGGAAAGCCGGTATGTGGAGCCGGTTTCCCCGGTAGAAGCCGTGCCGGTGGAGGAGAAAAGGGTCCCCACGGAAGCCGTGCCGGCGGAGGAGCAAAAGGCTCAGGCGGAAGTCGCGCCGGCGGAGGAAAAAAAGCCCCCGGTGGAAAAAAGAGGACCCGGCCGTCCGCCCTCCGAAGCTTTCCCCGGGAAAGCCGCTTCCCCGGCCAAAGAGAAGGTTCCCGGCCGGGGGCCGGGGAGGCCCCCATCCCGGAACATAGATGGCCTTTTCTAGCAGGTTTTATGCGCGAAGCGCGACAAACTCCTAGCCCTAAGGAAATGGTGGGAGTGCCGGTGGTGCTGGGTTTAGGCTCAAACCAGGGGGATTCCCGCAAGATCCTGGGGGATGCCCGGGGGGCTTTGGGGGAAATACTGGAGGAAACCCGGGCCGCTTCTTTTTTTGAAACCGAGCCCCTCCTCGTGACGGATCAGGGCCGGTTTCTTAATACTGCCCTCTCGGGCCGCTACCGGGGAGAACCTCGGGAATTACTCGATCATATCCACCGTATTGAAGCCCGGTTTGGCCGGGATCGGAAAAAGGAACGCCGCTGGGGAGAACGCCCCCTGGATATCGACATTCTCCTCTTCGGGGACCTCGTCCTTTCCGAGCCGCCGGAATTGGAAATTCCCCATCCCCGGCTTACCGAACGCCGGTTTGCCCTGGTTCCCCTGTTGGAGCTTTTTCCCGATGCGGCGGATCCCCGGACCGGCCGCGCTTACCGGGTTTTTATGGAAGAACTTCCCCCCCAGGGTATTTACTACGCCGGCGGAGGGGAATATACTAAATGGTAAATGGACAGCCAAAATTCAAATACCGCCCGAAGTTTTAGAATCAATGAATTTGAAGGGCCCCTGGATCTGCTTCTTTTTTTAATAAAAAAAAATGAGGTTAATATCTATGATATTCCGGTAGCCCAGATTACCGAACAATATCTTGACTATTTAAAGTACAGTACCGCCCTGGATCTGGAGGAATTAACGGAATTTCACGTTATGGCGGCAAGTCTGCTTTATCTGAAATCCCGGATGCTTCTGCCGGTGGAAATCGGGGACGATGAGGAGACCGAAGATCCCCGGCAGGAACTGGTGGAAAAACTGGTGGAATATCAGAAATTCAAAAAACTCTCCCAGCTTATGGAGGAAAAGGAACGGGAGGCCGAATGGGTTATCGAACGGAAAAAACTCCAGCGGGCCCTGCCTTTTACGGAGGATACCCTCTGGGAAAAAGTCGATGTTTGGGATCTTTTAAAAACCTTTTCCGGCCTTATCGCCCACCTTTCGGGGGAACAGATCTTCGACCTCTATGAAGAGGTGTCCATCAATGAAAAGCTCGCCCTTTTATCGGAATTACTGGAGCTCCGGAGGGAGTGCACTTTTGCGGATCTCCTGGTACGGAACGGGTCGGTGATGGATATCGTATGCGCCTTCCTGGCTATTCTTGAGGCGGTAAAAACCCGGATGGTTTCCATTTTCCAGAACCGGATGTTTGGGGATATATTGATTCGGCCTTACGAGGGTGTCCAAGGAGCAAGCATTAACCGGGTTAATACTTAGCCATTCGGGTTAATTCAGCGGCCGGAGGGCCGTTTTTTATAGGGGTTGCGGGTGCAGAAAGAAACGGCATTGGAGAAAGAAACGGCGCTCATGGAGGCGATTTTATACCTTGAGGCGGATCCCCTGGACGAGGCCGCCCTTTCCCGGATATCCGGCCTTTCCCGGGACGTGGTTAAACTGGCCCTCGCGGCTCTGGACGACCGCTATGCCCAGGAAGATTCCGGGGTGGAACTCTCCCGGATTGGCGGGGGGGTGATGATATCCCCCAAAAAAGAATACTGGGATAACCTTAAAGAACGGTACGGTAAAAAAAACGAGTCCAAGTTGTCCAAGGCCGCCTTGGAAACCCTCTCGATCATTGCCTATTCCCAGCCCATTACCCGCAGCGAAATTGAGGCTATCCGGGGGGTTCAGGCGGATACGATGATACGGCTCCTTTTGGATAAGGAGCTGATCCGGGAAACCGGAAAAAAGGATGTCCCCGGTAAACCCCTTCAATACGGAACCACCCGGGAGTTTCTCAAATTCTTCCGTCTGGAAACTATCGCGGATCTTCCCAAACTCAGTGAAAAAGAGAGCGACCGGTTTGAACTTGACGGACAGGGGTGAAACTGTCCTCCCGGAGGGAGGGCAGAGGCTCCAGGTTTACCTGGCCCACGCCGGGGCGGCTTCCCGGCGGGCATCGGAAAAGCTTATCGCCGAGGGCAGGGTGTCGGTAGACGGCCGGATCGTAACGACCCCCGGAGAAAAAGTATCCCCCGGGGCCGAGGTACGCCTCGATGGGACCCTTTTACGGCCGGAGCGGGTTTTTCACTACCTGGCCCTCCACAAACCCCCCCTCTATATCTGTAGTGCCTCCGATCCCCAGGGAAGACCCCTGGCGAGGGAACTGCTCCCCGGAAATATTGCGGAACGGCTCTACCATGTGGGACGCCTGGATTTCCGTTCCTCCGGGCTCATCTTCTTTACCAACGACGGCGGCTTTGCCGCGAAGATAAGCCACCCATCGGCTGAAATCGAAAAAGAATACCTCGTGGAGGCCTCCGGTCCCATCCCCGAAACGGTCGTGGAAGCGTTCCTCCGGGGTGTTTTAATAGACCAGGTTTTTTACCAAGCCTCGAATATAGAACGGCTGGGAAGAAAATCCCTGCGGGTGGTGCTGATCGAGGGGAAAAACCGGGAGATTCGCCGGGTCTTTTCCCATTTTCACCTGCATCCCGTGAGGCTCCACCGCATCAGGATAGGTCCGGTCCTTTTAGGCGATCTCCCGGAAGGCGCTTCACGGCCCCTTACCGCCGGGGAACGGAAAAAACTCACCGGGATAAAGGAATAGCTCCCCTATATTAACCGTGGTTTTTGGGGTACCATGACGGTTGTGGAGGAGGGGGATAACATGGCGAGCAAAAAAACACCTCCCGAGGGGCGCGTCGATGCCGCTGAGGGGCGCGCGGAAAACGACCGGGAGCGCGGGATCCTCCATCCCGAAATTAATCGGACCGAGGATGAGGGGGATCTGTCCCTGCGGCCCCGGAGCCTGGGGGAATTCTTGGGCCAGGCGGCGATGAAGGAAAACCTGGGGGTTTTTATCTCCGCCGCCAAGGCCCGGAACGAGAGCCTCGACCACCTCTTCCTCATCGGCCCCCCGGGGCTGGGAAAAACGACCCTGGCCCAGGTGGTGGCCCGGGAGTTGGAGGTGGATTTTAAGGTAACCTCCGCCCCGGCCCTGGATAAACCCAAGGACCTGGCGGGGATCCTCACCACGGTGACGGAAAAAACGGTTTTTTTTATTGACGAGATCCACCGGCTTAAGCCCGCCATGGAGGAGATGCTTTATATCGCCATGGAGGACTACGAGCTGGACTGGATCATAGGTCAGGGGCCCAGCGCCCGGACCATCCGGATCCCCATACCTCCCTTTACCCTGGTGGGGGCCACCACCAAGGCGGGGAATGTTTCGAGCCCCCTCGTCGGCCGTTTTGGGATCACCTGCCGGTTTTCTTTTTATGAGCATGAGGACATGGAAGCCATAGTCCGCCGTTCAGCGGGGATCCTCAAGGCCGCCATTGAGGATGACGCCGCGGCCCTCTTGGCGCGTTCCGCCCGGGGAACCCCCCGGGTGGCGAACCGGCTGCTGCGGCGGATGCGGGACTTTGCCCAGGTAATGGGGAAGACCGCCATTACCCGGGAGGTGGTGGAGGAGGGGCTTAAACGGCTGGAGATAGATTCCCTGGGTCTGGAACGGCATGACCGGGAGATCCTCAGAATCATCATAGAACGGTACCACGGCGGGCCGGTGGGGGCGGAAACCCTGGCTATTTCCGTAGGGGAGGCAGTGGATACCCTGGAGGATTACTACGAACCGTATCTCATCCAGTCGGGACTGCTCCAGCGTACCCCCCGGGGCAGGGTAGTGACGGCCTTGGCCTATGAACACCTCAACCTTTCCCCCAAACAGCATGAAACGTCAGGACTTCTTTTTTGATCTTCCCCCGGCGCTCGTCGCTCAGTATCCTCAGGCGGAACGGGGAGGGAGCCGGCTTTTGGTACTGGACCGGAAAACCGGCTCCTGCGGCCATCACTGGGTAGGGGAGCTGCCCGAGCTTTTGGAAGATCGATCCCTATTGGTGTTTAATGATTCCCGGGTCCGCAAGGCGCGCCTCCCGGGAATCGCGGAGAAAACCGGCGCCCGGGTGGAATTTCTCCTCCTCAAAAAGCAGGACTCCCTTACCTGGAAAACGCTTGTCGGACGGTCGAACCGCCGCCGTCCCGGAAGCCGGTATGTGTTTGCCGGGGGGGTAAGTGCGGAAATCACCGGGGCCGAAGGGGAGTTCCGCTTTCTCCGGTTTGACCGGATCATCGACGATGATTGGCTGGACCGCTACGGCCATATCCCCCTGCCGCCGTATATCAAGCGGGAGGATACCCCCGCCGACAGTGAGCGTTACCAGACGGTCTACGCCGGGCTCCCGGGTTCAGCCGCCGCCCCCACTGCGGGGCTTCACTTTACCCGGGAACTCCTCGGGCGGCTGGAAGCGGCGGGGATGGAGACCGCCTATATCACCCTCCATGTGGGGCTTGGGACCTTCCTTCCGGTACGGACCGAAAATATCGAAGACCATCCCATGCACGAGGAAGTTTTTTCCATCGGCGAAGCGGCGGCGGACAGGATAGAGCGGGCCAAGGCGGAGAAACGGCGGATCGTGGCCGTGGGAACCACCAGTGTCCGTACCCTGGAATCGGCGTGGAAGCAAGGGCGGCTGGAACGGGGGGAGGGGAGTACGTCGATATTTATTTACCCAGGCTATTCCTTTAACGTGGTAGACACCCTTTTTACCAATTTCCACACCCCTTGTTCTACCCTGCTGATGCTGGTCTCGGCCTTCGCGGGCCGGGAGAAAATTCTGGAAACCTATGAGAAGGCAATCGGGGAGGGATACCGTTTTTTCAGCTACGGGGACGCCATGTTGATCCGGTAATGAGGCCGGATTTTGAAGCAGCCCTATTTTAAAAAAAAATTAAAATTTTTCTTGACAATAACCAATTCCCTGGTATAATCAATTTGACACGTTCCTCTGAAATGTAAAGTGTGCTCAAGAGAATAAGAGTATGGGCATGGCAAATGCAAGGTTTGTCATGCCCATTTTTTATTATCCCTTGGTTAAAAGAGGCGTGAAGAAAAAACCGGCGTTAAAACCGGGAGAATAAAGCGGAAAGGAGCATTGTATGGCTAAAAAAAATGACAGTATTATTAGGGGGATGATAGTTGCGCTGGTAATGATCCTGGCTGGGGCGATTATCGCAAACATCGCCCATACCAGTGCCGGTTTTGTCAAAATTCACGATATCAAATATGTTACCGAGGACGGCGCGGAAATGCGGGCTTTACTGTATGTGCCTAAAAGCGCAAGCGCCACAAATCCCGCCCCGGTGGTTATTTCCTGTCATGGGTATAACAATACCGCTGAAGTACAGGATTTAAACTGTGTGGAACTTTCAAAACGGGGTTTCATCGTAATGGCTATAGACGCCTACGGACACGGAGGTTCGACCTTCCCCGATGAAAGAATTAATCCGATTAGTGCCGATATGGGCACCTATGCGGCGCTGCAATATATCGGTACCTTACCCTACGCCGATTCTGCCAAGGTGGGCATGGTGGGTCATTCCATGGGCGGATCCACTATCCAGGCGGGGGCTGCCAAGGCGTGGCAGTTAAAACAAACCAATCCCCGGATCGTAGTTCCCACCGCGGTACTGCCCACCTCCCAGTCTTTTTCGCTTGATAGTGAGGGTAATGCCCTCTTAGCGCCCTGGCCCGTCAATCTGGGTTCGGTATATGGACAGTTTGATGAATGGGCTTTAAGCATGTGGGGAACCGTGAAGGGAAGTGACCTCAATACCAGTAAGATCGCCCAAGCAGGAATGGGATTCACCGATTTTCAATATGACACCTACTATGCTTACGGAGGGAAGGTCCCCCTGGACCGTACCGCCGCGGTTAACGCCGCGAAACAAGGGCGGCTGAGGATAGTCTATCAACCGCCCCATGATCACCCCATGATCCATTTTAACGGAAGGGCGGTGGGAAATGTGGTGGACTTTTTTGATATTACCCTGACCGAAGGTAAACTGGCTTCCGTTTCCCAGAGCTGGTTTATTAAGCAATTAGGGACGGGTATTTCTATGATAGCTTTTTTTGTATTTATCACTGCCTTTGGCCTTGTGCTGCTTAAAACCGCTTATTTCGGCGCCATCATACAGGCCGAACCCCAGGGACTCACCACGGTCACCGATGGCAAGAGCAGGCTGCGGTATATAATCATTTTTATTATCGGCCTCATTCCGGCGCCGCTCTTGTACAACTGGGCGGTAGGGTATTCTATTGATATCCTGGCATCGGGAAGGGCCGTCAAAATACTCATGCCCGCGAGCCCGGCTTTCCCCCTGCCCTGTGTGAATGGAATTTTTGTCCTCAACTTCCTTACCGGAATAATTACCGTAGTTCTTTATCTTTTTGTCTTCAAGGTCTTTGCCAAAAAAGCCGGATGTACCTTTGAAAATATGGGGATAAAACTTTCCGGTAAAGGGATCTTCCGCGCGGCGGTATTGGCGGTCTGTGTATTCGCGGCGGGATATTTTATGCTGACCCTCTGCGATTACTTCTTCAAAACCGATTTCCGTTTCTTTACGTTGAGTATCAAAACCCTTACCCCTTCCAAATGGGCTATCTATCTCCGGTATCTGCCGTCTTTTCTGTTCTTCTTCCTGGTAAGCGCTATGAGTCAGAATACCTTTACCCGGATCAACAATCAAAAAGAGGGGATCAATATCCTGCTTATTGTCATCGCGAGTTTTGGAGGGCTATTGGTCCTGCATCTGATTGACTATATTGCCCTGATGAATACCGGCGTCAAGGTTTTCCAGTTTATTCCCTTTACCGATGGAAAAATCACCGCGGCCCTGGCCGGAGTGCTGCTCTGGGGGCTTTTGTTTATCCTCCCGGTGGCGGCCCTTATTTCCCGGATCTTTTTCCGGGCGACCGGGTCAATTTGGGCAGGGGCTTTTATTAATGCCCTGGTGGTAACCCTGTTCGCCATGTCTAATACGGTGGTGGCGGCCCGGGTTATTTAGGGTAGGAAACCGCTAAAAACTTCAGTTTTTAGCGGTTTCTTAAACAAGTGCAAGGTATTAACCACGAGGGACCATAGGTCCCCCCGCATGGAAAACACGGACGGTTTTTTGCTCCAATGTTGTTACTTTGTCCGTGCGGTCTGTGTGGGGGGGCCTATGGTCCCTCGTGGTTTTTAATGTGGTTGACAGGCCGGGATTTCCGGCATAATGATATATCGGTAATTTAGATGCAGAATATTCTGATAAAGAAAAAAAACTTATGCTCCCTGGATTTTTTTCATGAGGTCCTTCACAGTACCCCGGTGATCCTGGCGGTAAAGTCCATGGATGGGCTGGAAAAAAGTATTACCGGGAGCAACCGGATCATATTTGTGCTTTTTGGCGACATCCTGAGTATTCCCGACATAGTCTCAAAAATCAAGGATGCGGGAAAGATCGTCCTGGTGCATGTCGATCTTATTGACGGATTGACTTCCCGGGATATTGTGGTTGATTTTATCGCCGAAAACACCCGGGCGGACGGCATCCTATCCACCAAGACCAATCTGCTGAAGCACGCCAAATCCCGGGGGCTTTTAACGGTACAGCGTTTTTTTGTCCTGGATTCCCTGTCCCTGGTTAACATCGAAAAGCAGTTTCCGCTGGATTATGCGGACGCGGTTGAGATTCTGCCCGGGGTTATACCCAAGGTAATCCGCAGGATCGTCAAGCTGATCGATAAGCCTGTTATCGCCGGGGGACTTGTTTTGGACAAGGAGGAGGTACGGGAGGCCCTGGAAGCGGGGGCAGTATCGGTATCTTCATCAAATATGGACCTTCGGTAAATTTTCCGGTGATCCCCTTGCTATAAAGGGATACCGGTGCTATTATTTTATATAGGTTGAGTAACAAAATTTCTTGGAAATCCTATTTGCTGAAGAGATTAAGAGTACAGCAAAATAGCCGGGGGGTTATTTTGCTGTGCTCTTTTTTTAGGAGTAAGCGATAACCCTTCGGGTTACTGTCCGATTAAACGTCGGCGGCGAAATGTCCGCTTTTTATAGGAGGAAACATGGTTCAGGTAGTGTACGAAAGTTTTGATAAAATGGAAGCTTTTATGAAAGACGTGTTCATAAAAGTCGGGGTACCCCCGGAGGATGCGGCGGTCTGTGCCGAGGTATTGATCGAATCGGATAAAAGGGGTATTGATTCCCATGGGGTGGGGAGGTTCAAGCCTATTTATATAGACCGAATCAAGGACGGTATCCAGAACCCCGTTACCCGTTTTGAGGTGGTCCGGGAAGGGCCGACCACGGCGGTAGTTGACGGTCACGACGGTATGGGCCAGGTGATTGGAAAACGATCCATGCAGATGGCCATTGAAAAGGCAAAAAAACTGGGGATGGGTATGGTGGTGGTCCGTAATTCCACCCATTACGGTATTGCCGGTTATTATGCCACCATGGCGACCGAGGCGGGGATGATAGGCATAACCGGTACCAACGCCCGGCCTTCCATAGCGCCTACCTTTGGGAGAGAAAACATGCTGGGTACCAATCCCCTGACCGTGGGAATTCCCACGGACGAGGAGTTTCCCTTTGTGCTTGACTGCGCGACCTCGGTTTCCCAGCGGGGAAAAATTGAACATTATAACCGGATCAACAAAACCATGCCCCAGGGCTGGGTGGTGAACCGGGACGGCTCGAGTGAAACCGATCCCGCCCGGGCCCTCGCGGGCCTGACCGCGGGGACTTCCGCCTTGGCGCCCCTGGGGGGCCTCGGGGACGAAACCGCCGGTTATAAGGGATACGGCTACGCCACGGTGGTGGAGATCCTCTCCGCCGCCCTTCAGCAGGGACAGTTCCTGAAGGCGTTGAACGGCATTGACCCTTCGGGTAAAAAGGTTCCCTATCACCTGGGCCATTTCTTTATCGCCATTGACGTGGCCGCCTTTGTGGAGCCGGAACAATTCAAAAAAACTACCGGCGATATTCTGCGGGAGCTCCGGGCTTCAACAAAAATGCCCGGTCAGAACCGGATCTATACCGCCGGCGAAAAGGAATACCTCGCCTGGCTTTCCCGGAAAGGAGAGGGGGTCCCCCTGAATGAAAGTCTCAAAAAAACCATCAAGGCTTTAAAAGAAGAATACCACATGGATTCTTACGAATTTAACTTTTAGTACCCGATTCCGGGGCTTACCGGAATTTAAGAGAGGAGTGGTGATATGGGGAAATATGTGCTGGCTTTGGATCAGGGAACCACCAGTTCCCGGGCGATCCTCTTTGATCGGGACCAAAACATGATCGGGGTGACTCAAAAGGAATTTGTCCAAATTTACCCCCGGGAAGGTTGGGTCGAACATGATCCCATGGAGATCTATTCTTCCCAATACGCGGTGATGATGGAGCTGATTACCCAACATGGGGTCTCCGCCGGGGATATCGCCGCCATCGGTATTACCAATCAGCGGGAAACCACCATACTTTGGGATAAAGAGACCGGCCGGCCCATCTACAACGCCATTGTATGGCAATGCCGCCGCACCTCGGACATCGTGGACGCCCTGGTGGCCGACGGCCTCGCTGACCATATCCGCAAGACCACAGGGCTGGTGCCGGACGCCTATTTCTCCGGGACCAAGATAAAGTGGATCCTCGACCAGGTCCCCGGCAGCCGCGAGCGGGCCGCCCGGGGCGAAGTCCTCTTCGGCACCGTGGATACCTGGCTTATCTGGAAACTCACCAACGGGGCGGTTCACGTAACCGACTATACCAACGCAAGCCGTACTATGATCTACGATATCCATAAACTCGACTGGGACGACACGCTGCTCAAAAAACTCGACATTCCCCGGGCCTGCCTCCCGGAAGTCCGCCCCTCCAGCTGCGTTTACGGTACGGCGAATATTCAGGGGAGGGAGATTCCCATTGCCGCTGCCGCGGGGGATCAGCAGGCGGCCCTTTTTGGCCAGTGCTGTTTTAAAAAGGGGGATGCCAAAAACACCTACGGCACGGGGTGTTTCCTCCTGATGCATACCGGCGAAGAAGCCTGTGAAAGCAAAAACGGCCTCCTTACCACCATCGCCGCCGGTTCCACCCCTAGGGTTGGGTATGCCCTCGAGGGCAGCGTATTTGTGGGAGGCGCGGTGATCCAATGGCTCCGGGACGAGATGCGGTTCATTACCGAAAGCAGCGACAGTGAATATTACGCCGGCAAGGTACCGAACGCGGGGGGCGTATACCTGGTCCCGGCTTTTACGGGCCTCGGGGCCCCTTACTGGGATATGTATGCCCGGGGCTGCATTATCGGTATTACCCGGGGGACCAAGCGGTACCATATTATCCGGGCGGCGGAGGAATCCATTGCCTACCAGAGCCTGGATTTGGTGAGGGCCATGGAAAAGGATACGGGCGCCCAGCTAAGGGAATTGAAAGTTGACGGCGGCGCCAGCCGGGATGCCTTTCTCATGCAATTCCAGGCGGACATCACCGAGGCGGTGATCCAGCGGCCCTTGATCCGGGAAACTACCGCATTAGGGGCGGCCTTCCTCGCGGGGCTTGCCGTGGGGATCTGGAAAGACCCGGAGGAGATCCGTTCCCGGTGGAAACGCGATACCGTCTTCACCCCCCGGATGGAAGCCGCTGAACGGGAAGCCCTGCTCGCGGGCTGGCATAAGGCCGTGGACCGCAGCCGCGCCTGGGCCCACCCGTAGGGGAAAGCCCGCTTTTTCCTTCTTGGGCCGGCTTTCTTTCCCGGTGATCCCGCTACTCATTATAATACCCATAGTAGTTAGTGTCTGGTAATTGTACAACGTGAGTATTTAAAATGGGACTGCCGTTACACGTGAAATAATTTTTATAACTATTGATATACGTCGAATAAGAATAAAAAGAGCTTAATAACTTCGTTGCCTGGCTGGTATCGGCGTTGTTTTTCCAGGACACGGGACTATCGCAGATAATAGCTGCCGCCGGTGGGGAACCACTCAGGCCGCCATAGGAAATGGTAATCGTAGCGCCGGGAGCCAAAAACACCTTGTTGTCCGGAGTCACCCTCCCCGAACCCGATAGACTAAAGGCGTTAAAGTCGGTACTTTTAACATACACACCGTAGTTGGTGGTGTCGTTTTGGGTATTTCCCTTTATTATTCCACTTCCGTATGATGATTGGTAACCTAGGTGAAATGTCCCGCCGGCGATATACACACCGTTGGCGCCTATGGCCGCTATATTTGCCTCCTCCGGGAGCGCCCCGCCTATGATCCCGTTAAGGACTTGTAGACTTCCCCCATTGACAAACACGGCGCCGCCGGACCCGGCATCATCAGGACCACCGGTAGAATTCGTTGCCTTATTCCCCTGTATGGCCACCCCGTTTTCGGTACTTTCCAGTTGGCCACCGCCGCCGGCATCGATATACAAACCGCCGCCGGATTGTTTCTTCTTCGCTTCATTGTCCTTTATGAAGCCGTTCAGCAGGAGTAAGGACCCGCGATCATACACCCCGCCGCCGGAATCGGTTTCTTCGGCGATGTTTTCCGCTATGATCGCGGCAGCGCCAAACATCTCTAAGCGACTTGTGTTGTACACGCCGCCGCCGGAATTGACCGCGAACGCCCTGTTTCCTTTTATGATCCCACCGTACATATCTAAGTATCCGCCGTACACATACACCCCCCCGCCGGAGTCGGCGCCATAGGCCAGATTTGTTTGGATGATCCCCCCATTCATTAACAAGCCGCCAAACACCCCGCCGCCGGAACCACCGGCCTCGGCCGTATTTCCCCTTATAAGTCCGCTGTTCATGGTGAAGCCGCCGCCGTCGTTGTACACGCCCCCGCCGGAACCGGCGGATTCGGCGTGGTTGTTTTCTACCGCCGCGGCGGCGCCGTTTATGGCGAAGCGCCCCGTTGTTCCGTAGAGGTATACGCCCCCGCCTGAATGGACGGTCTGGGCGGTATTTTCCTTAATAGTCCCGGCGTTCAGGTTGAAGGTCCCCCCCGCAAGGACCCCCACCCCGCCGCCGCTCCGTTCGTTATCCGCCTTGTTGTATTGTATGGCCCCCCCGTACATATCAAATGACCCCTGAACGACCAGTACCCCGCCGCCGGCATTCACGCCGGAAACAGTATTGCCGTCCCCTGGAACTTCTCCCCCGATGATCCCCCCGTTCATAACGAATTTCCCGTTTATATCGATAAGGACTCCGCCTCCCTGAGGGGCTTCCATGTTTTTGATTTTCGCCCCTTCGTTCAGGATGAGGGATCCGCCGTTGACCCATACCCCTCCAACATCCCCGGTGGTTAGATTATCGCTCAGTACCGCCCCTTCTCCCAGGATCAGTTTTCCCCCGCGCCAGACCTTGAAAAGCGGGCTGATGTTGCCGCCATCGGGCCCCTTAAAAGTAATGTTCTGCAGGGTCACGGTAACGTCGACCCCTACCGTAATAATGACGCCGGGCTGAATAGTCAGGACCTGGTTGTTCCCGTCAATAATAACGTTGGCCGGACTATTATCCCCCGCCATAAGGATGGTCCCGGCACTTATATGTTCTGACGGACCCTTGGAAAGCGCTATGAACAAGGGGTAGATATAGTCCCTGTTTTCTTTCATCAGCCACAGGGCGCTGCCCTCGGTCTCAACCGGGCCAAAGGTCGTGGCCGGATTGGCGGAAGAGACCGCGGGGGCAAAAATAATCCTTACCCTGCTACTGCCCGCCTGGTTGGTAACCCCTCCGGGGATAGCATCCCGATGGGTAAATACGTTTTGCCCTATCCCGGTAAAGGTATAACCCGATGCCGCATGCAAGGTAAGTTCCGCCGTATAAACCGTGCCGTATTGAAAGGTTCGATGGGCCGGCGTCCAGGCCACGGTCCCATTGTACTGGGACCCGGCGATGCCCGAAACCGGGGTCACGCCGCTGACAGGTTTGGTTATATGGCCGGTTAAAACGGTGTCGTACACGACCATGGCGCCTCCCGCGCTGCCGGTGGACGAAAAAGTAATGCTTACCGTGCCGCTGTTTGCGGGATTACTGACGGGTCCGGCGCCGGTATGGATAAAGGTGTTCTGCCCCACTCCGGTAAAGGTATACCCCAAAGCGGGGGTCAGGGTCACTTCCGCCGTATATCCCGTGCCAAATTGAAAGGGAGCCGTCAGGATGACCTGGGTTTCGGTGTCTTTCCAACTCACCTTTCCCGTATATTGACTTCCGGCAAAGGAGCTTACCGGCATGGTCCCGCTTACCGGTTTTGGCAGGTATGGGGTCAGGTTGAGATCGCTTATGACCGTGGCCTTCCGAGTTACCATATAGGTAACTGTACTGAGGTTCCTGGCATTGGGCTCATCATTGTTGTCGGGCTGGGTGGTTACCGTTTCCGGGGGATATTTAAAGTCCCACGCCGCGATAAAGCGATAACCCTGGTTTGCCGTCAGGCTTATTGTTGCCTGGTATACCTCCCCAGCCTCAAAGGTCTCATTGGTACTTATGGGATTCGGTGAGCCTTTCACATTCCAGACTACTTCAACGGTCACGTCTGCCCTGCTGGTGACGGTCGGCTTTTCCCCGGCCAGGGGCATGGGTACATAACTTTGCAGGTTGTAGTCAATGATAAAGGTGATGTCCGCGTCGTCGGAGTTGTTATAGGTTACCGTCACGGTCCGGATGGGTTCCCCCAGGTCGTCCCGTTGGTCCGTTATCTTGCCGCCGGGATAGGCAAAGGGGGTGGAAGGAAAAAAGCCGTAGCCGGATTTGGGGGTGAGTTTTATTTCCGCCTGATACACCGTATCCCCCTCGAAGCGCTCAAAAGGTAAGGCTGCTTCAGCACCGGCGGCGTCTTTCCACTCCACAGTAAGCTCCAGGTCCTCCCGGTTGTTAACGATGGTCACCGGCTTTTCCCCTGTTTTTGGGATGGGGACATAGGTTTGCAGATTATAGTCACTTATATAGATAATACCGGTGCTTCCGTCCCGGGTTATCAAATAATCTTCCCCCAGGGGAACGGCGCATCCCGTGATCGCCAGCACCGCGGCGGACAAAACGATTAAAGCCTTAAACCCCGTCATCTTCTTGCTCCTTACTGATAAACCCCATAATAATAACCACCGCTGTCGGGCCCGCTGACGGTAGTATCGATACGCCCGCTCTGGCCGTCGTCATACATGAACTTGTCCATGTTATCCTGGATAAGCTCGGCGGAAAGGGCCCGCAGTAATTTTTCCCCAGCGCCGGGACTGTTGATAATAATATTTGCCGCCGGTGTGGCGCTCAGAGATCCGGCAATGGTAATGGTAGGTCTAAGGTTGTTATTTTTAATTAAATACACTTTGTTAGCTTCCGCCACCCGCGCCGATCCTGTCATCGTAAATGTTGCAATATTAGAATTATATGGACTACTATCAGCATACACGCCATAGTCGTTGGTACCACTGGCGGTATTCCCCGTTATAATTCCCCCGGTCATGGTAAAAGATCCGGAAACATAGACGCCGTTGGCGCCACCAGCCGCGGTATTGGCGTCAGCATCCGGGGTTTCCCCGCCTATGGTCCCGCCGTTCATAGTGAATTGCCCCTCCACAACACATACGCCGCCGCCGGAGTCTCCTGTTAATGCGCTATTTCCCTTTATGGTTCCGTCATTCATAATAAAGACAGTGCTGTTTAACACCCCCCCCCCGGAATAATTCCCCGCCGTATTTTTCTGTATGTTCCCGCCGTTCATAGTGAAGGTTCCCCTGTTTGATACACCGCCACCGGAGCCTTGCGCCAGCGTCGTATTTTTCTGTATGTTCCCGTCGTACATAGTGAAGGTCCCATTGTTTGATACGCCGCCGGCGGAATTGGTCGCCGGCGCCATATTTTTCTGTATGGTCCCGTTGTACATAGTAAAGGCCCCATGTTCGTTCACGTACACCCCGGCGCCGCTCCAGGGGTCAATTACCGTATTGGATTGTATGGTCCCTTCATACATATCGAATGACCCATCATGGACAAACACCCCCCCTCCGCTGTACTGGGCGCCGGAAATGGTATTACCGTCAACGGAGTTTTCCCCGCCTATGGTCCCGCCGTTCATGGTGAATTTCCCTTTATTATCAATAAGCACTCCGCCCCCCTTAAAGGAGATACCGGAAAAACCGGTAACTGTGGTGACGCTCATTTTTTCGATTACCGCCCCCTCGTTCATAACAAGTTCCCCGCCGTTGACCCATACTCCGCCAACTTCCCCGGTCGTTTGATTTCCGGTAAACATCATCCCTTCGTCCAGAATGAGCCTTCCCCGGGAACGCACCTCCACGAGGGGGGCAATATTGGCGGTATACCCCTCCAGGGTGATATTCTTCAAAGTCAGGGTAACCCCATTCCCTACCGTAAAAAATGAACCCGGGGACGTAAGTCGCAGAACCCGGCCCTTACCGTCTATCGTAACATTCCCGGGACTGTTAAGATCCGCCACAAAAATAACGCCGCTGGGCACAACCACCTCCGGGCCTCCCCCGGCCAGCTCTATGGTCACCGAACCCCCATCGCCGCTCCGCTCCGTCATCACCTTGAGGGCGCTCCCCTCCGCCCCATAGGGCCCAAAGGTAAGCGCGCTGTAGACCGGGACGACAATTGGGGGGAAGTTTATCGTTACCGTGCCGCTCCCCGCCGGGTTAGTAACCGCGCCGGAGGCGTCCCCATGGCTAAACGCGTTTTGCCTTAGCCCGGTAAAGGTATAGCCCGGAGCGGCGCTCAAGGTAACCACCGCCGTATACTCCATGCCCGGTTGAAAGGGACCGACTAAAGCCGCGTGGCTGACGGCGTGCTTCCAACTCACCGTTCCCGTGTACTGGCTTCCGGCAAAAGACTTTACCCCGGTCCCGTTGGACACCGGTTTGGGGATACGCCCCGTCAGGATGGTGTCGTATACCACCGTAAGGACGCCCGCGCTTTCGGTCGCGGAAAAGTCCAGGCGTACCGTACCGCTGTCCGCCGGGTTACTTACGGCTTGCGCCCCATTATGGACAAAAGCGTCCTGCCCCACTCCGGTAAAGGCATACCCCAAGGCGGGGCTCAGGGCCGCTTCCGCCGTATATTCCACCCCCGGCTGAAAGGGACCCGCCAGCACAACCTGGGTTCCGGCGTCTTTCCAAACCACGGTCCCCGTGTACTGACTCCCGGCAAAGGATAATACCGGGACCGTCCCGCTTATGGGCTTTGGCAGATAGGGGGTCAGGTTGAGGTCGTCTATTACCGCGGGCGCCGCGGCCGGCATATAGGTAACGGCGCTGAGATTCCTCACCTTGGGGTCAGCGTCGGCGCCGGGCTGGGTGGTTACCGTTCCCAGGGGATACGCAAAGTTCCTTGTGCCGATAAAACGGTAGTCGGAATTCGCCGCCAGGCTTATCGTCGCCCGGTACACGGCCCCCGCCTCAAAGGTATAGGTGCCCGCTCCCGGTATGGGAACATAATTTTCGGAAGCGGGCGGTTGTTCCACTTCCCAGGCTACCCCCACCGTCACATCCCCCCGGTTGGCGATAGTTGGCTTTTCCCCGGTCATGGGGATGGGAACATAACTTTGCAGGTTGTAGTCGGTGATAAAAGTGATGTCCGCGTCGTCGGAGTTATTATAGGTTACCGTTACGATCCGGGTGGGCTCCCCCAGGTCATCGTGCTGGGTTGTTATCTTGCCCAAAGGATACGTAAAGGGGGTGGAAGGGTTAAAACCATAGCCCTCTTTGGGTGTCAGCCTTATTTCCGCCTTGTACACCGTATTGGCCGCGAAAACTGTAAGACCGCTTATCTCGCTACCGCTCTGGTCCTTCCATACCGCCCTTAGATCCAGGTCCTCCCGGTGGTTAATCAGGGTTACCGGTTTCTCCCCGGTCCTGGGGATGGGAACATAGGTTTGCAGGTTATAATCGGTAAGGTAGATAATACCGGTGTTTCCGTCCCGGGTCATCAGCAGGTCGTCTCCCACGGGAAGGGCGCATCCGGCGATCAATACCGCCGCGCCCCCCAAAACCACTAAAGCCTTAAAAACTTTCATCCTTAATACTCCTGATAGAGCCCAAACCAACAGATCGTTCTGCTGTAAGAATCCATATGAACTGACGCCACAGGATTAATATGACTACCGTTGCCATTATAAAGAAACTTATCGTAATTTGCCGTGATAAGTTCGGAAGAACTTGCCCTCAGTAACCTGGTCGCAGAGTCGGGGGTACTTTGGCGGATGATATTTGCCGCCGTTGAAGCGGTCAGGGTTTCGCCAATAGTAATCGTCGCGTGGGAAGATAAAAATACCGGGTTGTTTTCATGCACCTGCGCCGCCCCTCTCATCAAGAAGGAGTCATAGCTGGTGGGATAAAAAGACTCGGGGACGCTGATATATCTTTCGTCGGAAGCATGGACATACACGCCGTACCCAGTATTCCCCATTATGGTTCCCCCAGACAAGATAAAGTCCGCGTCAATGGCATACACCCCGCCGCCGCCGGCGGCTGCTTCATTGGCGTCCGCTGAATTGCCCCCCCCTATGGTCCCGCTGTACATATTGAAACGCCCCCGGCCGCCATAAGCAGGTGATCCGCTAAGAAACACCCCGCCGCCGGACCCAGAACCCAAACCCTTGTTACCCCTTATGGTCCCGTCGTACAGGTTGAAGGTTCCCTGGCTAAGGATACTCACCCCACCGCCACTGCCGCCGGCAAACGCCTCATTCGACTGTACGGTTCCGCCAAACATACTGAAGGCTCCGCTCACCACCAGCACCCCGCCGCCACTACCACCGGCCTCCACCCTATTAGATTGTATGAACCCAGCATGCATATCGAAGATTCCACCATCCGCCAACAGTACTCCGCCGCCACTGTTCCCGTCCTCCGCGCTGTTGTATTGTATGGTCCCGCCAAGCATATCGAAGGTTCCATCCGCCACCAGCACCCCTCCGCCGCCATTTTCACCGGTAACCCGGTTGCCGTCAGTGATATCTTCCCCGCCCAGGATCCCTCCACCCATAGTGAATTGTCCACCGTTATCGATAAGGACTCCGCCGCCCCGTGCCGCCTTCATCCCCTTAATTACCCCGCCGTTGTACAGGACCAGTTCTCCGCCGTTGACCCATACGCCGCCCGCATCACCGGTATTTTCATTGCCCGTAAGGATCACTCCGGCCCCTAGAATCAGTTTCCCCCCCTGTACCCTCACTAGGGGGGCGTTGTTCCCGCTCATTCCCATGAGGGTAATGTTCCGCAAGGTCAGGGTAACGCCGCCCCCCACCGTGAGGAGCGTGCCCTGGTCCGAAATCTTTAAAACCCGGCCCCGGCCGTTGATGATAACCTTCGCCGGACTATTTTTCCCCGCTTCCAGGACGACGCTGCCGCCCTCAACCTCTTCTTCCTCTCCGCCGGAAAGGTCTATGGTTACACTGTTATCGGCTTTTTTTTCTTTGATTAGTTTTAAAGCACTATCCGCCTTCGTCACCGGGCCAAAGGACGTAATGGTCGCTAAGGTAGAAGAGGCGGTCGCGGGAAAGACCATCGTTATCGTACCGTTACCCGCCGGGTTGGTAATTCCTCCGGGGGCTTGCCTGTGGGTAAATTCATTTTGCCCGAGCCCGATGAAAGTATAGCCCGGACCCGCGTTCAGGGCGGCTACCGCCGTATATACTGTGCCATATTGAAAGGTACCGTAAACCGGCGGCGCCCAGGTTACGCTTCCGGTGTACTGGGTACCGGAAACGCTTAGAACCGGGGCCTCGCCGCTTACCGGTTTAGGTATGCGGCCGGTCAGATCGGTATCATACACAGTCGTGGGTCCTCCCCCTCCGCCGGTGGACAAAAAATCAATGCGTACCTCGCCGCTCGCTGCGGGACTGGTTATGGTTTTAGCCCCCGTGTGGATAAACTTGTTTTGTCCCACCCCGGTAAAGGTATGCCCCACCGCGGGGCTCAGGCTCACTTCCGCCATATATTCCGTATCCGGTTGAAAGGGCCCTACCAGAACAGCCTGGGTCCCGCTGTTTTTCCAAGTCACCCTTCCCGTATACTGGCTTCCGGCAAAGGATACTACCGGCATTATCCCTCTTATGGGTTTGGAGATATACGGGGTCAGATTGAATTCGCTTATGACCGTAGGTTTCCCGGTCTCCATATATGTAACTGTGAGTTTTCTGATCTTGACCTCATTATTATCGTCGGGTGGGATTGTTACTGTTCCATCGGGATATTTAAAGTTACTCCCCTCAATAAAACCGTAACCCTCGTTTGCCGTCAGCGTTATTTCCGCCTGGTATACTTTCCCTTCCTCAAAGGTATAATTCACCCCAGATATGGAGACAAATCTGGAAGGATTTGGAGGATCTTCCTCTTCCACTTTCCAGGCCACTGCTACCGTCACATCTGCCCGACCGGGGAGGGTATCCGTCGGCGTTTCCCCGGCCAGGGGGATGGGCACATAACTTTGCAGGTTGTAGTTGGTGATAAAGGTAATGTCCGCATCATTGGAGTTGTTATAGGCAACCGTCACTGTCCGGACAGGCTGCCCCAGATCGTCGGAGTGGCCCCTGGTCTTGCCCTCGGGATACCCAAAGGGGACGGAGGCATAAAAATAATAGCCGGACCGGGGGCTGAGTTTTATTTCCGCCTGATACATCGTATTGGTCAGAAAGGTATCAAAGGGCGGGACTATTTCCGTCCCGGCGGCGTCCTTCCATACCACGGTTACCTCCAGGTCCCCCCGGTTGTCGACGAGGATTACTGGTTTCTCCCCGGTTTTGGGGATAGGAACATAGGTTTGCAGGTTGTAGTCGGTAATATAGGTAGTCCCAGCGCTGCCGTCCCGGTTTACCAGGTAATCCTCCCCGAGGGGGAGGGCACATCCCGCCATCAACAGCCCCGCAAAGCAACCGGCCAGTAAAACCGTATATATTTTCATTTGGTCACTCCTTTTGTTTCTTGTTTTGAATTAGATTCGGGAATATCCGGAGGTCCGGATATTCCCATTGGGGAAGGTAAGCCAAGTCCGAGGCCCCTATGGTTCGTCATACCGAGAAGATGATTCTTACGCTTTATCGGTTCCATGCGCTTGCCCCGGGAATCATCCCGTACTACCGGCGACTAATTCCACGGGTTCCCAGCCTTCCCCTCGCGGGCCCCGCCGGAATTCCTTGTTTTTTCTAGGAACAGTGTTTCAAATTTGAGTTTTTAACTACTACAATCTCTTCTATATTTTAGTATTATTTTATCAATATGTCAATAAAAGGAATTCAAAAGGACAATTTATCCATAATCACATTCACTTTTATCGGTTGGTTTTGGAACAGGCTTTAATTTTAAGAATTTTTACCCCAAACTCTCCCGAGCAAACCCGAACCGGTCCGCGCCCCGTGAGTTTTACCGCTCCACAAGGCCGTTTGTTCCCCTTCCAACACGGAGAACTCCCGTCTTCACCCCCCGGATGGAAGCCGCTGAACGGGAAGCCCTGCTCGCGGGCTGGCATAAGGCCGTGGACCGCAGCCGCGCCTGGGCCCACCCGTAGAGAGGCTAAGACTCCCCTAGGGGGTGGAAGAGATTTTCTACCCCCACAGGAGGCGCGGCAGTCGTACCCAGCCAGGGAAAGGACCTAGGCCCCCCGGCGTTTGCTTACCAGGGTCGAGATGAGTACCGCCGTCACAATGATGCCTCCCCCCATGAGGGCGGAGAGGGAAGGTTTTTCCCCGGTCACGAGGAGTACCCATACGGGGTTGAGGATAGGTTCGGCCATGGCGGTGAGCATGGCCTGTACCGCGGGGATCCGTTTTATCCCAAACCCGAAAAGCAGGGAAGCGCAGCCGATTTGGATGATCCCCATAAAAAGGATGGAGAAGGTACTTTGAACCGTAAAGGTGGGGGGGAAAATCAGCAGGAAAGGCAGACAGCAGAGGGAGGTGATGATATGGGCGCAAAGCATGCTGTCCGAAGGGTTTCCCTCTTTTTGCATCCGCATACAGACCGAATTGATCCCAAAGAAGATCCCCGCGAGGAGCGCGATACCGTCCCCTAAAAGGGAGCCCCCCGCAAGGCCGTCCCTAAAAAACAAATAAAGTCCTCCCATGACCAAGGCCAGGGCAAGCCAATGTTCCCAATGGGGCCTTTCCTTTATCAAAACCCATCCCAAAAGGGCCGCCCAAACCGGCGCGCTATATTCCAATAAGATCGCGTTGGCCGAAGAAGTAAGCTTATTGGCAATCACAAAACATATCATGGTCAGGGCATAAGCCAGGCCCCCGGCTATTAGGGGGAAGGGCTGCCTTTTTCCTTTTCCTCTCCGGGGAAAAAGAAACCGGATGGTCAGCATAAAAAGGGCGGCCACAAAACTCCGCAGTCCCGCGATAATAAGGGGGTGCCAGTCTATCAGTTTGATAAACAAACCGCTGGTACTCCAAAACAACGCGCATAATAAAACCGCCCCCTCCCCCGCGTGGGAAGAGGGCCGGTGGTTAACCGGAGATAAACCGTTTGGTTTCATACCGGATCATGGTATAGGGAATGAGGGGGCTGTGCAATGGTCAGGATTCTGCCCGGGACATTGGCCGATTTGGTTTTAAGGGACCGGCATTTTTTGCCGATATTTAGCTAAGAGCCGGGGTACTAAACAAAAGTTCAGAATCCCGGTTTAGGACGAGGGTTCAAAACGGAGGCAGTAGGGTGATTAGAGGATGGTATACCGGCGCCAGCGGCATGAGGGCCCAGCAGTGGCGGCTGGACGCGGTGGCGAATAACCTCGCGAATGTGGATGTGGACGGATATAAACGGGACGTGACCTCGTTTAAGGCCTTTCCGGAACTTCTCATGCGGCGGATGAGCGATGACGGGGTATACCGCCATCCCTTTGGTTCCGCCGATGCCGCGCCGATAATCGGCAAACTGGGAACCGGGGTGGAGGTGAACGAATTGTTTACCGATTTTCAGCAGGGGTCTATGAAAGAAACCCAAAGTGATTTTGACTTGGCCATGGACGGGAAGGGTTTTTTTACCGTCGCAACCCCCTGGGGGGAACGGTACACCCGGAACGGTTCTTTTCAACTGGGAAAGGAAGGATACTTGGAAACCAAAGAGGGCTACCCCGTTTTGGGAGAACAGGGCCCCATTAAAGTAAAGGCCAATAATTTTCAGGTTGATAAGGACGGCCAGGTGTGGATCAACGCGGAGTACGCCGATGATCCCAGCCTGATGATATCCCGGGAGGACAATACCTGGGGAGAGGCGGTTCTGCTGGATACCCTGAAATTGGTGGATTTCGATCTGGAAAGGTACCTGGAAAAACAGGGTTCCAGCCTCTATCGTTCCACCACTACTTCCGGGGAGGCCCGGATCATGGAAGGGGGGAATCGTCCCCGGGTGGTCCAGGGTTTTGTGGAGGCTTCCAACGTGGACCCGGTGGTTGAGATGGTCCAAATGATAGAAGTAAACCGGGCTTATGAGGCTAATCAAAAGGCCGTACAAACCGGCGACTCCATGCTGGGGACCTTGATCAATCAAGTCGCCCGGTTTGGTTAAAAAGATGAAGAGCAGCGGTATCTTTGAAATGAACTTTAGGGATTTAAGCTGAGGAGCTATTATGGTACGGAGTTTATGGACCGGCGCGTCCGGTATGATAGGCCAGCAGGCCAATATTGATACGATTTCCAATAACTTGGCGAATGTAAATACCGCGGGTTATAAGAAGATGCGGGCGGATTTTGAGGACCTGCTCTATCAGACCGTTAAAACCGCGGGAACCCCCGCCACGGAGGATACGGTGGTTCCGGTGGGGATCCAGATGGGTCATGGGGTCAAACTGGCCGATACCCAGCGGATGTTCAGTCAGGGGGCCCCCCAGAGTACGGAAAACGTTACCGATATGGCCCTGGTGGGGGACGGTTTTTTTCGGATCCAGATGTACGACGGAAGCTGGGCCTACACTCGGAATGGGGCCTTTGAGGTGGATTCCGACGGCCGGATGGTTACCTCCAACGGGTACTGGCTGCTTCCGGACATCATCATGCCCGAGCGCTTCCTTCCCCAGACCATCAACGTTACCCAAGACGGCCGGGTATCGGTTAAGGTGCCGGGGTATGACGACAACGCCGACCCCGTGGAAGTCGAGGTAGGGCAGATTGAACTCTACCGTTTTCCCAACCCCGTGGGCCTTACGGCGGTGGGGGAAAACCTTTTTAAAATCACCGAAGCCTCGGGGGATCCCATCCCCGGACGGCCCGGATATAACGGCATGGCGAAGATCTACCACAAGTTCCTGGAGATGTCCAATGTGTCGGTGGTTCGGGAGATGGTGGACCTCATCGTGGCCCAGCGGGCCTATGAGTTTAATTCCCGGACTATCCAGACCAGCGATAATATGCTCGGCACCGCCACGAGCCTCAAAAGGTAAGGGGGAAGGGCAATAGATGGTCGAATCAATCGGTTCCTTTTATCTGGATAATGCCCGGCTCATGCCTTCCGGTACGGAGCGGCTTTCCGCCGCCGCCGGAGAAGGGGGGACGGCTTTTTCCGCGGTCTTGGAAAAATTCCGGGAAAAGACCGCTTCCCCGGCTTCCCCTGAGGGCGGGGTTTCTTCTTCGGCAGACAAAAAAACCGTGGTGGACAAGAAAAGCAAACTCTACGAACAGTGCGAGGCCCTGGAAACTTTTCTGGTCAAAACCCTTCTTACGGGAATGCGGAACACCGTACCAAAGTCTGACTTTCTTGACGGCGGTTTCGCGGGAAAGATGTACGAAGATATGCTCTACGACGAATACGCCAAGGAATACACCAAAAATGCGGGATTCGGCCTTGCGGAATTGGCTTACCTGGAATTGACCGGTCAACGGGGAAAACTTATGGCCTAACCATCCCTGATGTTTTTTCCTCCGGAAGGATATAATAGGGATATGAAAGAAAAAATCAAAGAGTTATTGGTTTTTATCTATGGCCCCGCCCTGGGGGAAAGGGTTTATCCGAAACTTTTAGATGTCCTTGAATTGGCTTTTCGTGATTTACCGGAGGAACGGAAAAGCGGTCCCGTTGTTCCTTCCTTTACCGCCGTGGACGTGCTCCTCATCACTTATGGGGATATGCTTTCCCCCCCAACAGAGGGCGGGACCGGAGAAAGCGGCAAGGCTGCTCCGGAGAGCGGCCTTGCCCGGCTGGGGCGCTTCCTCGCCCGGTGGAACCGGGGGACCTTTACCTACCTCCACCTGCTTCCCTTTCATCCCTATTCATCGGACGACGGTTTTTCGGTGATCGATTACCGGGAGGTGGATCCCCGGTTTGGCGTCTGGGAGGATATACAGGAGTTGGGCCGGCATTTTAAGCCGGTTTTTGATCTGGTCCTGAACCACGGCAGCGTGAGAAGCCCGTGGTTTCAGGGTTTCTTAGCCGGGGACGAGAAGTATGCGGAATGGTATATTACCAGGCCTGAGGACTTTGACTCCTCCACGGTGGTTCGTCCCCGGACCCATCCCCTTCTTACCCCCTTTACTAAAAAAGACGGTACTCCGGTGCATGTCTGGACTACCTTCAGCGCGGATCAGGTAGATTATGACTTCTCAAATCCCGAGGTTTTGCTTGAATTTATCCGGATATTTTTAGCATATTACCGCCGGGGGGCCCGGATAGTCCGGTTGGACGCCATTGCTTATTTATGGAAAGAAGACGGGACCCCCTGTATTCACCACCCAAAAACCCATGCCGTGGTACGGCTCCTCCGGGCGGTGATCGATCGGTTAGGACTGGACCTCAGGATCCTCACCGAAACCAACGTCCCCCACGCGGAGAACATCTCCTATTTTGGCCGGGGAGACGAGGCCCACCTGGTGTACAACTTCGCCCTGCCTCCCCTGGCGCTTCATGCCGCGATTTCCGGGGACGCGGGCCCCCTCAGGGCTTGGGCCGGGACCCTGCCCCCGGGCGGGGAAGGCCCGGTGTTTCTCAACTTCCTCGCCAGCCACGACGGGGTGGGGCTTACCCCGGCCCAGGGCCTGGTGGATAAGGCCGCCTTTACCGCTACCATTCTGGAGGCGAAAAAACGGGGGGCCCTGGTTTCTTATAAGAGCAGTCCCGAAGGTCCCGTCCCGTATGAGTTAAACTGTTCCTATGTGGAAGTCGTGGCCCCGGAAACCGGGGATCTGCCGGAAGAAGCGGCCGTAAATCTCCGGGCCCGGGCTTTCCTCGCAACCCAGGGGGTGCTTTTAGCCCTGCCGGGACTGCCGGCGGTGTACTTTCATAGTTGGATAGGTTCCCCGGCCTGGCGGGAAGGGCCCACCCTGCTTGGTTCCAACCGGGCCGTCAACCGGGAGAAACCTCCCCTGGACCGGGTGGAAAGGGAACTGGAGGATCCCCTTTCTTTGAGGAGCCGGGTATACCGGGGCTTTTGCCGGCTTCTGGAATTCCGGGCCTCCGAGGGAGCCTTTAGCCCGGAAGCACCCCACCATATCCCCGAAGCCGCCGGGGCGGTCTTTGCCGTCCTCCGGGGCCCGGACCCGGAGGGCCGGAGGATCCTTTGCCTCCAGAACCTGGGCTCCGACCCGGTTCGGTTTACCCCGCGGGACCCGCCCTTTGAATGCCTGGGGCCCCTCACCTTGGAAAGCTGGGAAACCCGGTGGATAGCCCTGGGCGGCGGCCGGGTACGGCGGGAAGTATCAACCCTGGAGAAACCCTAAGCATGCCGGATAACCGCAACAGGCTGCCAGGCGGCTGGTGAAGTACGGTAATGATAGACGATACCATAACAAATCCTGCCAATGAAACCTATCATTTGATGACTTCTGCCCCGGTGGAGAAACTCATAGTGAAGCAGGCCATACCCACCATTACCATTATGATGGTATCAGGCATGTACAATATGGCGGATACCTATTTTGTAAGTTTCCTCGGCACAAGCGCCGTTGCCGCGGTGGGAGTGAGTTTTTCTCTCATGGCGGTTATTCAGGCGGTGGGATTCTTTTTTGGGCACGGTTCGGGTAATTTCATTTCCCGCGCTCTCGGGGCACGAAATGCCGCAGACGCTGAGAAAATGGCCGCTACGGGATTCTTTTCGGCGTTTATCTTGGGTTTAGGGATTGCGGTTTCCGGCATAATTTTTCTGTCTCCCCTTGCCCGGTTTCTTGGTTCCACCAATACGATCCTGCCTTATGCCCGTGATTACCTGCGTTTTATCCTCCTTGGAGCGCCGTTTATGGTATCATCCCTTATGCAGAACAATCTGCTACGCTATCAGGGCCGGGCGTTTTTCGGCATGATCGGCATGGTCTCAGGGGCGGTTCTCAATATTGGCCTTGATCCGCTTTTTATTTTTGTTTTTCATTTGGGTATCAAAGGCGCTTCTCTTGCTACGATGATAAGTCAGACCCTAAGCTGTATCCTGCTTTTCGTTGTGGGCTATACTGGAAGAGGGAATGCCCGTATTTTGCCGGGTAATTTTTCACCTTCTCTAAACAAATACAAAGAAATAATTCGCGGCGGCAGCCCGTCGCTTTTACGGCAAAGTATTGCGGGATTTGCGGCGATTCTGCTCAACAATACCGCGGGCGCTTATGGCGATGCGGTTATTGCCGCTATTTCTATTGTAAACCGCGTTTTTATTTTTACCGGCTCTGCTATCATCGGTTTTGGACAGGGATTTCAGCCGGTGTGCGGCTTCAATTACGGCGCGAAACACTATGACCGGGTAAAAAAAGCCTTCTGGTTTTGTCTCCGTTTTTCAACGGTACTGCTTATTATCCTCGCGGCGGCGTGTTTTATTCTCGCCCCGGACATCATTTCCCTGTTCCGAAAAGATGACCCTAAAGTCGTCACTTTGGGAGCTTTTGCGCTGAGGGCTCAGTGTTTCAGTTTTCCCTTTTTGGGCTGGATACTTCTGGTTGGTTTTATGCTCCAGACAATGGGGAAGGGTATTCCCGCAAGCATCCTGGCTTTTTCGCGGCAGGGGCTTTTTCTCATTCCCTTCATTTTTTTCCTGGTTCCCGGGCTTGGTGTTTTGGGAATACAAATTTGCGCACCCCTTGCGGATTTCTTCACGTTCCTTTTGTCCTTACCCCTGGGGATAAGAACATTGCGTAAGGATTTGGCATGAAGCGCCGGGAACGGAAGAAAGGTTTCTAAAGCCCTTTACGAAGGAAGGCTCCTTGCCAGGATCAGGTAAACCGCCGCGTTGTAGGCCCCGTGGGCCCAAGCTAAACCATGGATGGAACGGTATTTTAAAAAAAGTCCGGATAAAAAAGTCCCCGCCAACACCGCGTTTAATACCCCCGGGAGTCCCTCATATATATGGCAGAGGGAAAACAATAGTACCGAAAAAAACACCCCCCTCCGGGGGCCGAATCCCGCTTCTTCAAGCCGGGTGAGGAGGTACAGCCGGAAGTAACTTTCCTCCACATAGCCGGTGGTAAGGACCGAGGGGACCATCACCACCCATTGGAGGAAATTCCGGGGAGGCTCTATGGATAGGGGTGAAAAAAGATCCGTAAAGGGTACGAGGGAAGCGCAGAATCCTATAATCAAAAGCCCGGAGCAGGCGATAAGGGCCGGTTTCAGATCCTTTCTCCCGGGTTTGGGCCAGGGGAGAGGGCTCCCTCGGCCCCCATGGATGCCCAATATATACCAGATCAGGGCCAAGGAGGGTATATTATGGACCAGGATACGGCTCAATTCCCGGTTCACGGAAAAAACAAGGGGCCCTGGGGAAACAAAACCTATACCGGGAAGAAAAAGGACGCCGAACAGTATCAGCGGTTCCAAGAGGGCCATGGTAAACTCCTTGTGACCGGACTTTTGTCCAATTATATGGTAAAATTGTAGCCGAATTGAGGGAATAAGGAAATGCTTTTCCCTACCCCCATAGGGGAAAAAACAAAAAAGAGGCGGATCATTAAAGCAAACCTGAGGGTAATCCCCTATAATACGGAGGAGCCTGTTGCGAAGGAGGAAATATGACAGCCGCTTTTATCCGTTCTCCGGTGATATACGCCGTATTTGGGGCCCTGGGGAGTTATTATGGTTTAGCGGGGTTAAGCCCCCGGGGGGACCCGCGCCTTTCGTGGATATGGGGAGGGGCGCTGGTCTTGGGAGCCTTGATTGCCTTGTTCCGCGTCTTGGGGGATAGTTCGGAAAGGTTTTTCAGGGATCTGACTATCAGGTATTATTTTAGAAAAATCTGCCGGTATGCCATTGCTTTGGCTCTGGGTTTTTCCCTTGGTCTTACGGTAGGGACCATAAACGCCGCCTCGGAACTCCGGCTTGGGCTTAAGCGGGAAAAGGTCCGGGGAATTACCGGAACCCTGTTGGATGATCCCCGGGCCTTCACTGACGGCCGGGGTATGGGGTATCTTACGGTGTCCGGTGCTTCCGGAACCGGCGGGATTAGGACCAGTGCCCGGGGCAGAGCGCTGGTATTTTTTCCTGCCGGGGCTATCCCCCGGTTAAAGGAATTCGGCCGGGGGGCGCCGGTATATGTGGAAGGTTCTTTTCTCTCTTCCCCAAACCCCGGGATAAGCGGTTCCGGCCCCCCCTTCCGGGCGGGGGCGGTCCATTTATTGGGAGCGGCGTCGGCGGTGGAACAGCTTCGGACCGGGATCCGCATGGAGGTTCTGGAAAAATTCGCCGGTCCTTCCTGGGGAGGCTTGGCCGCGGCCCTTATTCTTGGGGTTAAAGACGATCTGGATTCGACGATGACGGAACTTTTTAGCGCCGCGGGATGTTCCCACGTATTGGCCCTTTCGGGGATGCACTTGGCGGTTCTTTCCGCCCTGATAGCCTTTTTACTGAAAAAACCTTTGGGCCTCAAACCCGCCGCTTTGGCGGGAGCTTTTTTTATCCTCCTCTATGTGTACCTGGTAGGCCCCCAACCCTCCCTCGTGCGGGCGGTCATTATGTACCTCCTGGGAACCGCCGCGATTTTAGGGGCCTTCCCCCGGCAGCCGGTCCCTCTTTTATGCATGGCTTTTCTGATTCAAATCATCCTGGACCCCTCTTCCGGAAATAGTCTTTCCTTTATGCTTTCATATCTTGCCCTGGGGGGTATCCTCACCGCCGGGGAAGCGGTCCACGATCTTATCCGGGGTAAGATCCCCGAGATCTTAGCCCAGCCGTTATCGGCTTCCCTGGGGGCATTCATCGCCACCGTCGCCATAAGCGCCGCCGCCTTTGGGGTGATCCGGCCCGGGGGTATTGGAGTGGGGTTAGGCATTGTTCCCCTGTCTACCTTCTTTATGATCCTGGCCATCGTCTATTTGGGGCTAAGTTTTTTCCTGCCCCCCCTTACGGGCATCGTGGATCCGGTCCTTTCGGTCTTATACGACCTTTTGGGCGGTACCGTCTTGCTGGGTTCCCGCATTCCCGCCGTGGAGGGGATATCCCCGGCCATTTTGGGATGTATAAGCCTGGTTTTGGTTTGTGGACTCCTCTATGTTCAAAACTATTTTGCCCTACTGAGGAAAAAAATTGTCCTTCCGGATTAATTATGATTCGCCCCGGATGCTTTCCGCCTTTCTTGACGAACAGGGACTGGGGATGCGGAAGAAGTTCGGTCAAAATTTTCTTATTAACCCCGGAGCGCGAAAAAAACTCCTCGAGGCCCTGGAAATTACCCCGGGGGATGAGGTATGGGAAATCGGTCCCGGCCTTGGAGCCATGACAAGGGGCCTCCTGGAACAGGGCGCCGTGGTAACGGCCTTTGAAATTGACCCGGGTTTTAGCCGTATTCTAAAAAGCGGCTTTCAGGAGAGCAAAAATTTCAGGCTGGTAACGGGGGACGTGTTTAAAACTTGGGGGACCGTGGAGGGGGATGCCCCCTTTTTGCTGGGAAACCTGCCCTATAATATCGGGGCGGCCCTTTTGGCTGATTTTATTGAGAAAAACCGTTTCTTTAAGCGGATGGTGGTTACCTTGCAGCGGGAAACGGCGAACCGTATGCTCGCTTCCCCGGGCTCAAAGGATTATTCTTCCTTTTCCGTACTTTGCGCTTCGGTTTATACCATAACCCCCCTCATGGTTCTCAAGGGCGCTTCTTTTTATCCGGTCCCCAAGGTGGAATCCCAGGGAGTCCGCCTGGACCGGAGGATAGCCGCGGAGGGCGGAAAGCGGCCGGTCTTTTTCAGCGCCCTGGTCCGAAGTCTTTTTGCGTCCCGGCGAAAGACCCTTAGAAATAATCTGCAAAATTTTGTATTATCCGGTATAATAAACAAAGATGCCGTGGGTAATAAAAAAAGGGTAGAGGAGTTCTGTATGACGGTTCTTGAGTCTAGCGGGGTTGATCCCCGGAAACGGGCCGAGACCTTGGGGTATGAAGAGTTTTTCATCCTGGCACGGACATTGGAGGAGCTATCCCGAGGGGATACATCCGGGAGGATATGATGGGTATCGCCGAAGCGCTGCAACGTCTTAATGAAAGGATCCACGAGGTTTGCCTCCGGGTAGGGCGGGATCCCGGGGAAGTCCGCTTGATGGGGGCGTCAAAGTTCCATGAACGGGATGCCCTGGAAGAAGCCTGGAAGGGCGGGCTGCGGCTTTTTGGAGAAAACCGGGTCCAGGAAGCGGAAAGAAAGTTTTCCGGCTTTAAGCGGGATCATCCCCAGGTGGAACTCCACATGATAGGTTCCCTTCAGCGGAATAAGGCCAGGGCCGCGGCGGCCCTTTTTGACTGCATTCAATCGGTGGATCGGGATGAACTCATTACCGAACTGGGGACCTTGACTCTTGAAAGAGAACGGCCTTTAATGGTTTTATTGGAGTTGCATACCGGAGAGGCTTCCAAAGCCGGTTATCCCGATGTGGAGCACCTGTTTAGAGCAACCGAGCGGGTATTATCCTTTCCCAATCTTAAAATTCAGGGGCTTATGACCATGGCCCCTTTTACGGAAGATAAGGAGATAATTCGCGGTTCTTTTCGCGCGTTGGTATCCGCCCGGAACCAATTACAGAGCCGCTTCCCTGGCCGCGATTGGTCCTGCCTTTCCATGGGTATGTCCAATGATTTTGAAATTGCCTTGGAAGAGGGGGCGACTCTTTTGCGAATAGGAACCGCCCTGTTTGGAGAACGGAGGCCATGAACAAAAGGGGAATGGTTTTTTTATTAACGGTGTTTTTTTCCCTCTGCGGCGTCGCCCACGCCCAAACGTCTTCTACCACTACGGTTATGCCTTCGGTGGAATTTGACACCAGTACCTTTCCCCAGTGGGCAAAGGATCTCCGCCGGGCCGAAATAGTGGCCTTCGGTTCATTTCCCTTTACCCTGTTGGTGGCTACCATGGCTTCGGATTCAGTCCGCTGGGCCAATAATAACTGGGATACCCGCTACGCTCCCTGGCCGGTACGGTCCGCCGGGGGGATAGAGATGAGCAGCCAACAGCGGTTAATGACCATAGGTGCGGCGGCGGCGGGTTCTATCCTCATATCCCTCGTGGATCATTTTATTGTCCGGTACAAGAGGGATAAGGCCGAAAAGGAAAAACTCAATTTACCCGACGGAAGTCCCATCATCCTACGGCGCCCCTGGCCGGAAACGGATACGGAAACGGATGCTGAAACCGGCGATGAAGGCGGCGTGGAATCCCTTCCTCCCAATGGGGAACCCTGATTGCCCCATTATTCCGGCAGAGTAGGCGCCGAAGCCTCCGGTGGGCAGCGGCTCGACAAGTACGCGGCGGAACAGCTCAAGTTGTTGAACCGTTCCCAGATTAAAGGGCGGATTTTGGAAATCAGGATCAACGGAAAGGCGGGCAAACTTTCACGCCTCGTAAAGCCCGGGGACGATTTGGAACTTTTATGGTCGGATCCGCCTTCGTCGGATCTGATCCCTGAAAATATACCCCTGGATATCCTTTATGAAGATGATCGGGTGGTGGTGCTTAATAAGGCCCCGGGTATGGTGGTTCATCCCGGAGCGGGAAACGCCTCGGGGACCCTGGCGAACGCCCTTTTGTATCGGAGGCTCCGCCGGGGTGGCTCCGGGGAGGGGTTCCGGCCGGGGATCGTTCACCGTCTGGATAAGGATACCTCCGGCGTTATGATCGCCGCCTATGATGATGAGGCCCTTGCTTTTTTAGCGGAGCAGTTTAAATCCCGGGGGGTGAAAAAAAACTACGGGGCCATAGTCCGGGGGGTGCTTAAGGAACCCGCCGGCGCCCTCGAAACCCGGATTGCCCGGGACCGCCGGGACCGCAAGCGTTTTGCCGTCTCGGCGGCTGGGGGAAAACCGGCCTTTACCCGCTACCGGGTGATCCGTTCCTGGGCTCACTATTCCCTGGTGCTCCTGCGGCCCAAGACCGGACGGACCCATCAACTCCGCGTCCACATGGCATACCTCGGCCACCCCATCCTGGGGGATCCCCTCTATGGGGTGAAGGACGGCTTATTTCCCCAGGCCGGCCTCATGCTCCACGCGAAAAGCCTCTCCCTCATCCTCCCCGGAAAAGAAGGGTATCAAACCTTCAAAACCCCCCTTCCGCCCCGTTTTTCTGAAATTTTTCGCCGTCTCGGCAGCTTATAGCCCGCCTATAGGGGGAGGGGGTTAAGTTGAGGGTTTCACCCCCACATCCCCGAGCGGAGGGTCAAAGGTTCCCCGAAAGGGAACTTCACCCTCCGGACCTCCCGGTGCGGGATTAGCCGACCGAGAAGTATGTTGATTTTGTCCCAACCGATCCGGTATAAGATAATGATGCGTATTCCCCCGGAAGATGCTTTTTCCCCGGCCCCTCCCCAGCCCTATATTCTGGAAGAAACCGCCTCCTATGCGGTGGTGTATAAACCGCCCCTATGGCATTCAGCCCCCCTGGAACACCCTTCGGCTCGGGTTCTGCTCTTTTGGTATGCGGATCTCCACCCCGGGGTTTTGGCGGTTCGGGGCAGGAAGGCAATCGAGGGCGGGCTGCTTCACCGGTTGGATTATGAGACGGCGGGGCTGGTCCTTTTTGCCAAGACCCAGGGGGCCCTGGATGCCCTTGCCCGGCAGCAGCGGGAGGGCCTATTCACCAAGGAATACGACGCCCTTTCCCAGGGGAAGGGGGAAGCGCTGCCGGGATTTCCCCCGGCCTTTCCCCACGGTCCTCTGCCCTTTACCATCCAAAGCGCTTTTCGTCCCTTTGGACCGGGACGGCGGGAAGTGCGCCCGGTGGTCCTCTCTGACGGCGGAAAGACTAAAAAAAGAGACGCGCTGGATCAGGGAAAACCCTATAAAACGGAGGTCCTGGAGATGAGTTCTCGGGGAAACCAGGTGTATTTCCGCCTTCGGATCAGCCGGGGGTTTCGGCATCAGATCCGCTGTCACCTCGCCTGGCTTGGATATGCCATCCTCAATGATAAAACCTATGGGGGCGTTTCCCTCAAGGACGGTACCTTGGCTTTGAGGGCCCAAGGAATTTCCTTTAACGATCCCGAGTCAAATATCCCCCGGAATTACCGAATTGCCCCGCCTGATGCCGGCGGAATGGACCCGGAATAGGCCCTTTCTTTTTTTTCTATCTCCCCCTATAATAAAAGAGGAGGATTATGAATGGCAAAGAAAAAGAACGTGTATTTCTTCGGCGAAGGGAAGGCCGAAGGAGATGCCAAGATGAAGGATATCCTTGGCGGTAAAGGGGCAAATTTGGCGGAAATGACCAATCTGAAGATTCCGGTCCCGCCGGGTTTTACGATTTCTACTGAAGTATGCGCCGCTTATTATGAAAATAAACAGAAATATCCCGCCGGTTTTGAGGAAGAAGTCCTCGCAAACCTAAAAAAACTCGAAAAGATCATGAAAAAAAAGCTGGGGGATCCCCAGGATCCCCTGTTGGTTTCGGTCCGCTCCGGGGCCGCGGTATCCATGCCCGGTATGATGGATACTATTCTTAACCTGGGGATCAACGATGAGGCGGTGTTGGGCCTCGCGGCAAAGACCGGCAATTCCCGGTTTGCCTGGGACGCGTACCGGCGTTTTATTCAGATGTACGGCGAAGTGGTTATGGGAGTACCCGATAAAGCCTTCGAGACGGCCATAGCCGCTATAAAAAAAGAGCGAAACCTCGATCTTGACAAGGACCTCAGCCACCGGGACCTGGAAGAACTGGTGAAGGAATATAAAAAGATCATCCAACATCATGTGGGTAAGGAATTGCCCCAGAATCCCCTGGATCAGCTTTGGGGCGCCGTGAACGCGGTTTTTGGTTCATGGATGAATGAACGGGCTATTAAATACCGGGAGCTTAATGATATTAAAAACATCAAGGGTACGGCGGTAAACGTTCAGTCCATGGTGTTCGGTAACTTCGGCGACGATTCGGGTACCGGTGTTTGTTTTAGCCGTAATCCTTCCACGGGCAAAAACGAATTTTACGGGGAATACCTTATGAACGCCCAGGGGGAGGATGTGGTGGCGGGGATCAGAACCCCGGAAAAGATCCTTACCCTGGAGACGGAAAATAAGCGGATTTACCAGCAGCTCGTGGATATTAAGAACCGGCTGCAAAAACATTTCCGGGATATGCAGGACATAGAATTCACCGTTCAGCAGGGGGAGCTCTTTATCCTCCAAACCCGGAACGCCAAACGGACCGGCGCCGCTGCGGTCAAATGCGCCGTGGACATGGTAGCCGAAAAACTGATTGACCGGAATACCGCAATTCTCCGGGTAACCCCCGAACATCTGGATCAGATGCTCCATCCCATGATCGATTCTGCGGTCCTTGAGGCCGCCCGTTCCCTCACCAAGGGGCTTAATGCGTCCCCCGGAGCGGGCTGCGGGCGGATCGTGTTTACCGCCAAAGAAGCGGAGGAATGGCATCTCCGGGGAGAAAAGGTACTCCTTGTCCGGCAGGATACCAGCCCTGAGGACATCGGCGGCATGGTGGTTTCTCAGGGGATCCTCACCTCCACCGGAGGCATGACTAGTCATGCGGCGGTGGTTGCTCGGGGCATGGGAACTCCCTGTGTGGCCGGGGCGAAGGAGGTCCAGGTCCAACAGGGGAAAAAGGTGGTCATCAGCGGCAAGACCTTTAAGGAAGGGGACTGGATTACCATTGACGGTTCCTCCGGTTTGATCTATGAGGGAAAACTTCCCCTGGTGGTACCGGAAATATCCGACGATATGAAGACCTTCCTGGGCTGGTGTGATGAGATCCGCGCCGCTTCGATCCGAGGTTCTCTTAAGGGGTTTGAGATCCGGACCAATGCGGATCAGCCCGAAGACGCCAAGCGGGCCTTTGATTTCGGCGCCCAGGGAGTGGGGCTGTGCCGCACGGAACATATGTTTTTCGATAAGGAAAAACTCATTCACTTCCGGGCTATGATCGTGGCGGAAAAGGCTGATGAACGGAGAGAGGCGTTACGGAAGATACTCCCCCTCCAGCGGAAGGATTTTTTCGGTATCTTTAAAGCCATGGAGGGCCGTCCGGTGATCATCCGGCTCCTGGATCCTCCTTTGCATGAGTTTGTTCCCCAGACCAAAAAGGAAATCGCGGAACTTGCGTCTTATCTGAATATAAAACCCGCCAGGCTCCTGCCCAAAATCGAAAAGCTCCATGAGATAAACCCCATGCTGGGACACCGGGGCTGCCGTCTGGCCATAACCTATCCGGAGATTTATGATATGCAGGTTGAAGCCATTGCCCTGGCCGCGGCGGACTGTATCAAGGAAAAAATACCCGTGGAACCGGAAATAATGATCCCCATTGTGGTTACCGCCCGGGAATTAAAACTGCTCCGTCCCAACGCGGAGGCCGTGATAAAAAAGGTCTTTGACGAGGAGGGGGTAAAACTCAACATCAAGATCGGTACGATGATAGAAGTGCCCCGGGCGGCGATCCGGGCGGGGCATGTAGCCAAATACGCGGATTTTTTCAGTTTTGGTACCAACGATCTTACCCAGATGACCTTTGCGTTCAGCCGGGATGACGTGGCCTCCTTCCTGCCCACCTATCTCCAGCGGCAAGTGCTGGATGTGGATCCCTTTAAGTCCATTGATGAAGAAGGGGTGGGATTCCTCATCAAAAACGCCGTCGAACAGGGGCGGCAGGTTAATCCCAAGCTCAATGTGGGTATCTGTGGGGAACACGGCGGAGATCCCGCCACCATTGACTTCTGTTTCCGGGCCGGAATAACCTATGTTTCCTGTTCCCCCTACCGGGTGCCTATCGCCCGGCTTGCGGGAGCCCAGGCGGTGATCCGCAACACCCCCGCAGGTCCGGCCGCCAAAAAGGCAAAGGCCCCCAGGGAAAAAGCGGAAAAACCTCGTAAATCCGTTCCGGCGGGTAGGTCCGCTAAACCCGTTCAATCAAAAGCTCAGGCTAAGCCCGGAAAACGGGGGCCTAAAGCCGCCAAGTAAAATTCCTTTTCCATCTAACGGCGCCGGAAGTTTCCGGCGTTTTTTTTCACCGGAGGACTTTCCCGAAAATAACCGGGTTTAGGGAAAGCTTTCCAATTAATTGATCATCTTTATCGGACATGATACCTTATTTTAGCGGGCCTTTTTAAAGCCCCATGTTAAAAAGAAGGGGAAATTTGGTTATGCGGTATGTTACGTATGGAAAAACCGGCCTGGAGGTTTCCCGGCTTGGCCTTGGCTGTATGCGTCTTCCCAGTTATGAAAAGGACGGCAAAACGATTTTTGACGAGGAAAAAAGTATCGCCCTGATTCACCGAGCCATGGAACTGGGGGTAAATTATTTCGATACCGCCCCGGGGTATTGCGATACCTTGAGCGAGATCATCGTCGGTAAGGCCCTAAAAGGGGGGAGGCGGGAAAAGGTCTTCCTTTCCACCAAAAACCCGATTGAAAATGATTCCGGGGATGATTATGAAAAAAGGTTTGAAACGTCCCTCAAAAAATTGGACACCGATTATATTGATTTTTATCATTTTTGGGGTATCACCCTGGATGCCTTTATCCATAAGATCCACATTCCCGACGGCCCCTTTGCCCGGGCAAAAAAACTCAAAGCCCAGGGGATGATCCGGCATATCTCCTTCTCTTTCCACGATGCCCCGGATAATATGGCGGAGATAATCCGCCGGGGGGAGGGGGAAATCTCCTCTCTCCTCTGTCAATATAATCTGCTGGATCATTCTAACGAGAAGGGCATAAATTTTGCCCATGCCGAGGGTCTGGGTATCGCGGTGATGGGACCCGTGGGAGGCGGCCGTTTAGGTGCGCCCACTAAGGTTATCCAGGATTTGTTGCCCGGCAAGGTGCATAGTTCCGCCGAAGTGGCCCTTCGGTATGTTTTTTCTAATCCCCATATTCATATTGCCCTATCGGGGATGAGTTCCATAGAACAGTTGGAAGAAAACGCCGCCATCACGGATAATACCGCCCCCTTGAGTCCCGCGGAACAGGAACGGATCCTGGGGGTGATGAAGGAAAACGAACGGCTGGCGGGCCTCTATTGTACCGGCTGTAAGTACTGCATGCCCTGTCCCCAGGGGATCAATATTCCGGAGATCTTTACCCTGATGAATTACCATCGGGTATATCAAATCACCGAGTTTGCCCGGAAAACCTATTCCCAAATCGGTAAGTTACCCTGGATGATGTATAAGGACGCGGCGGCTTGTGTGGAATGTGGGGTTTGTGAAGAGAAGTGTCCTCAAAAGCTCCCCATCAGAAAGCAGCTTAAAGAAACCCATAAAGCCCTGGCGGTTTAAATTAATGGAGTCTAAAAAGGGATAGATTCCCGGCAACAACATGAACAATCCGCTGATCAAAACCCTGGTGAACCTCCGGGGAAATCCCCGGGCCTGTGTGTATACCGAACCTCTTTGGGGGCTTTCTATGAACCTTTGCCTGCCCTACGCATCGGTTTATATGCTCGCCGTGGGCCTCAACGATGTCGAAATCGGGTTTATTGCTTCGGTATATATGCTTTCCCAGGTGATTTTTGCCTTTTTAAGCGGCGCCATTACCGATAAGCTTGGCCGGCGGAAAACCACCGCGATCTTTGATTTTTTGGCCTGGTCCGTTCCGTGCCTCATCTGGATCCGGGCGGAGAATTTCTGGTTTTTTTTGGTCGCCGCCCTTTTTAACGGTGTCATGAAGGTAACCACCAACTCCTGGGACTGCCTTATGGTAGAGGACGCCGAAAAGAGCCAGATCACTCGAATCTACTCCCTGGTGATCGTATCGGGCCAGCTTTCCGCTCTTTTTGCCCCTATTTCTTCTATTTTGGTATCCCGGCTGACCCTGGTACCCGCCATCAGGATCCTCTATGCCAACGCTTTTGTGGTGATGACCGCCAAATTGATAATCCTCTTTCTTTGTTCCAAGGAAACCGGCACCGGGGTGATACGGATCCGGGAAACCCGGGGAAAAAGCATCTTCTCCCTCCTCGGCGGGTACGGCGGGGTTTTACGGATCATGGGGAAGTCCAAAGGAACGGTCTTTTCCCTCATCATCACCGCCCTGGTGGGCGCCGTAGGGATGATCAACACCACCTTTTGGCAGGTTATTGTCAGTAAAAAACTCTTGATCCCCGATTCTCTTTTACCCTTTTTTCCCATGCTCCGTTCCATTATCGCCCTCATCTTTTTCTTTACGGTTATTCCCCATCTTACCAAGGTAAGTTTACGGACTCCCCTGCTTCTGGGTTTCTCCAGTTATATGGTAGGCCAGACTATTCTCATAAGCGCCCCGGTGGAAGGGGGCTTAAAATACGGTATGCTCTGCCTGTCCCTGGTCTTTGACGGATTCGGCGCGGGGATCCTCGCCATGCTCGCCGAATCCCTGGTAGCCCTCCATGTAAACGCCGCCGAACGGGCCCGGGTAATGGCGATTCAGCACATGATCATCATGTTTTCCACCTCTCCCTTCGGCTGGATAGGGGGGATCCTGTCCGGTATTTCCCGTAACCTGCCCTTTATCCTCAATGTGGCCCTGTTACTTGCCGGGATGATAACAACCCTGGTATATTACCGTTACCAAAGGAGCATAAAACATGAAACGGTATAATTTTGATACATCGCCTGGCAGGTTACTCTTTTTCTTCATTTTTCTTTGCCTGGGGAGTTTCCTCAGCGCCCAATCGTCCCTTACTATATATGGTATTAAAGGACCCTCCGGGGTGGGGATGATCCGGCTTTTTGAAAATCCTCCGGCGGTGTCGGGGATGAACATCCGCCTTGAAGCCTTGGCCCAGGCGGATCTCCTGGCGGCCCGGTTTCTTTCGGGAGAAGCCAAGGTCGGGATTCTGCCCCCCAATGTGGCGGCCAAGATAGCCTCCGGAGGAAAGTCCCTGCAAGTTGCCGCGGTGGTGGGTACGGGGATGTTGAGCCTCTTGAGTTCCGATCCGGCGGTACGGGGCATTGAGGACCTCCGGGGTAAAACCGTGGAGGTGGCCGGCCAGGGGGCCACCCCGGATTTGGTGTTCCGGCGGATTCTCCTCTCCAGGGGGATAAATCCTGGCCGGGATATACAGTTGGGATACGCCTTGGCCTACCCGGAAATTGCCCAATCCCTGATCGCGGGACGGATCTCCACCGCCCTTCTTCCGGAGCCCTTTGCCACCATGGCCCGGAATGGAAAGCCCGGCCTGCGGGAGGTTGCCGATATTGAGGCCGAATGGATAAAAGCCGGGGGTGCGGGGAATTTTCCCATGACGGTGTTGGTGGTGGATGCCGAATTTGCCCGGTCCCGGCCGGATGCGGTAAGGACCATCCTGGGGGAATATGAAAATTCCATCCGGTGGGTTGTCGCTCATCCTGGTGAAGCGGGGGCCCTAGTGGAAAAACACGACCTCGGGCTCAGGGCCGCTGTGGTGAGCGCCGCCATACCCCGGAGTAATTACGTGTTTATCCCCGCGGTGGAGGCCAGGGCATCCCTGGAAGCCCTCTTTCGGATCTTCCTGGAATTTTCCCCTGCCGCGATCGGAGATGCCCTGCCGCCGGACAGTTTTTATCTTAAGCTGTAGATTCGGCGGTACCCCAAAAAGCGGGATATAGGCCGGGGGATGAAAAAAAATAACAAGCCGGGGGAATATTCCCCCCTATTTGGATTTTTGGGAGTTCTCCTGCTTCTCTTTCTCTGGGAACTCGCCGCCCGGTTTTCGGGAAGTATCCTGCTTTTCCCGGGGCCCCTGCCGGTTTTTATCCGGTTCGCCGCTCTGGTTACCACCGAATCCTTTCTCCGTTCCCTGATGAATAGTTTTGTTCGGGTAGTCTTGGGGATCCTCATATCCGTGCCCCTGGGGATTTTGGCGGGGATTGCCTCGGGGCTTGACAAACGGGCTGCGGCTCTTTTACGGCCACTTTTTTCGGTTATCTCCGCTACCCCGGTGATGGCGGTGATCCTCATCGCCTTTCTCTGGCTTGGTTCGGAACGGACCCCGGTATTTACCGCCTTTCTCATGGTGTTTCCCGTAATGGCCGCCAACACCATGACCGGGATAGGGGCGGTGGATCCCCGGCTTGTCGAACTCTTGCGGGTTTACCGCTTATCCCGCTCCGATACTCTGAGGCGGCTCTACATCCCTGCCCTGGTCCCCTTTATCCTGGGGGGACTACGAAGTTCCCTCTCCCTATGCTGGAAGGTAGTGGTGGCCGCGGAAGTGCTGGTACAGCCCGTACGGTCTCTGGGAACGGGGATGCAGCAGGCTAAAGCCCAGCTTGAGACCCCGGAGCTTTTTGCCTGGACTGCGGCCACGGTTTTTGCTGCGGCTCTTTCCCAATCCCTCCTTAGCCTGCTTCTTTCGGTTCTCAAGAAGCGGGGGTTCACCCCATGAAGGTCCCGGGTGTTTCCCTTAAAAACATATCTTTTTCCTTTACCGAAAAGCCCCTCTTTGAAAATTTTTCACTGGCTCTGGATGAGGGAAACCCCGTTGTAATCCTGGGCCCTTCAGGCTGCGGCAAGACCACCCTCCTCAGGCTCATCGCCGGTCTTTTAAAACCCCGGTCCGGAGCAATCCGGCAGGGTCAAAGCCCTGAAGTTTTGGAACAGCCTCAAGTTTCTTTTATTTTTCAGGAACCCCGGCTTCTCCCCTGGTATGGGGTTTTAAAAAACGTGATGATCCCCATCGAAGGCCCCTTGGGAAAAGAGCAAGCGGAAAAACGGGCTCGGTATTTTCTGGAAATGGTTTCCTTGGGAGATAAAGCCGGCTCTTACCCGGATGAACTTTCCGGTGGAGAACGACAGCGGGTTTCCATGGCCCGGGCCTTTGCGTATCCCGGTTCCCTCATCCTGCTGGATGAACCTTTTCAGTCCCTGGACATCCCTCTTAGGCTGGAACTTATGGACCTGCTCTTGGACCTTATCCAACGGGAAAAGCGCCGGGCCCTTGCGGTAACCCATGATCCCCGGGAGGCCATTTACCTGGGGGAACGGATCCTGGTTCTGACCCGTCCTCCCGGGGGAATAGTTTTGGATAAAAAAATTACATTAAGCCGGAAAGAACGGGCCTACGGGTCCCCCGCCCATGGTAAGCTGGAACGGATCCTGCTTAAAACCCTGGCGGGGTAACTCGTTAAGGTTCTGTCCGGATAAGGATATCCGTAAAGCCCGCGGCGTTTATAAGCCGGGTTATGGCATCAAGCTCCGTCGCCGGTACCCCGGCGATAACCACCCGGTAGTAATTGTTGACAATCTCATAAGCGGGGCTAAGCCCTACATTCCGAAGCCGGATTACCATGTTTTGGGCGCTTGCTTCCTCCGCGAAGACTCCTACCTGCAGCCGGAATCTGCCGATACCGGATCCGGAAGTCGCCCCTTGAACCTGAGAAGGCACTGGAGCGGG
>JAITEG010000205.1 GCA_031282145.1 Spirochaetaceae bacterium
CTCCGGCGTATCCCCGCCCGGATCCGCTGGGCCCGGAGGTAGTAACGATCCTGGAACCCGGAGCGGAGGACAAAAGTCCCGAGGAGTATCCGCAGTTTCACCTCCGGCCCAAACCCCGCTTCCCGGGTTTTGTCCACGAGATCGTCGGGATTTTCCGCCCAGTCCGGACGTTTACCGTAACGGACCCCGTCGAACCGGGCCAGGTTGGCGCTGGCCTCGGCGGTGGCGATGGTGTAGTAGGCGGGGACCCCGTATTTCAGGCTGGGGATTTCCACCTCCACCAGGGTATGCCCCATAGCGGCCAGCCGTTCCCGGACGGCCCGGAAAACCTCCGCCACCTCATCCTCAAGCACCGCCGCCTGGGCGGCGGTCTCCATGGCGAACGTCTTTTCGTTCGCCCCGAACGTTTCGTTTGTCCCGTTTACCCCGGGGGCCTCCTGGGCGGCGGCGGCGGCGATTGCCCGGGCCACCGCTTCCGGGGAGAGGACCCCGATCACCCGGGGGCGGTCCTTGGGCCGGGACGGGTCATAGAGGGGAGGAGCCTCCGGCGGGGGCTCCCGGGTGGTTTCATCCCGGGGGTCCTTCCCCCGGAGGGCCGCGAAAACCCTCCGGCACCGGGCCACGGTATCCGAGAGGACCCCGATGGTCTCCAGGCTTGAGGCATAGGCCACAAGGCCGTACCGGGAAACCGCCCCATAGGTGGGCTTGAGCCCTACCACCCCGCAGAAGGAGGCGGGCTGCCGCACCGAACCTCCGGTATCGGATCCCAGGGCAAAGGGCACCACTCCGGCGGCCACCGCCGAGGCGGACCCCCCGGAGGAACCCCCCGCGACCCGGCTTTGGTCCCAGGGGTTGTTGGTCCGCTTGATCCCCGAAGCGTCGGTGGAGGAACCCATGCCGAATTCGTCCATGTTGGTCTTACCGATAACCACGGCCCCCGCGGCCGTGAGGCGCCGCACCGCCGTGGCCGTATAGGGGGACCGGAGCTTTTCCAGGAGCTTGGAACCGCAGCTGAGGGAAAAACCCTTTACCGCGATATTGTCCTTCACCGCGCAGGGCAGCCCCCGGAGCAGCGCGGTTTCCGGGGGCAGGGGGGGCAGATCCGGGGTAAGGTCTGGGACATAGTCCCCAGCTTCCGGACCTTCACCCTCACCGTTAAATTCGATAAAAGCACCGATCCGATCTTCCCATTCCTGATAATATGCTGAAAACCCGTCGGGTAAGGTGATTGCCATGGGTTGTTTCCTCTACAGAACGTTGGGGACCACAATGAACCGGCCGTCCCGTTCACCGGCGTTATTGAGCAGGTTTTCATTAAGGCTGTTGGAAAGACAAGGGGAATGAGATGGATTATTTTGGGCGGTATCGGACCGAAAGTGGCCGGAATCGGCGGTCCACTGGGGTTCGTTAAGGGAGGAAATAGCCGCGGAAAAGGCCCCGGCATCCTCATCGGCCGCCTGCATAGCGGCAAAAAACCCGAGCATCTGCTCAAAAGCGGGAAACGCCCCGGTTAATTCCTTTTCATCCGGATTCAGATGGGCAAGCCGGGCGGTTTCTTGTAAATCTTCGATTTTCATGAGGGGATTTTCTCACAAGGGGGCGGGGCCTGTCAAGTATATTTATTCATTTGGGGAAGTATCCCTGTATAATTATTCGAGGAGCTTGCCCCTCTGCGGCGGGGTATGGTTGGTTCCCCATATCTGCTTACCGGATCCTTTCCAGTACCATATAAACCACCGTGCCTCCAAAGATACTGAGCAGGGAATTCCGCTTCCAGATATGGATCAGGGCGGTTATTCCCGCCGCGATCAGCACCGGGATACTCCCCAGGGGGTCCTCTTTTACGGGGCCGGTTATGGCGTTAAAGGCCAATACGGTCATGGCCGCCGGGGGGGCCGCCTGTTCCGCCAGGGAGAGGAGAGTCCCGGTGAAGTTCTTTTTCCGCTGCCCCTCCCCGTGGTTTCGGAAAAACAGGAAGGGAACGGCCCGGCAGAACAGGATCACCGCCCCCATGGCAAAGGTGTAGGCCAGGGCCCGGGGGACGGTTAACATGGGGTTTTCCCCTGAAAACCCCGGTCCAAAAGCCCCACCAGAACCAGGGACAGCACCATGGCGGAAAGGAGGGAGATCCGGGAGGGAAGAAGCAGGGTTCCCAGGATCGCCGTCAGGGCGGAAATGATAAAGGGCAGGGGCCGCTTGATGCGGAGGATCTGTTCAATCATCAACACAATAAAAAGGGCGGTCAGGGAGAAGGCGATTCCTTCCATATTAATGGGGATCAGGGTTCCCGCGATGGCCCCGATGAGGCTGCCTATGATCCAGTAGCATTGATCCAACAGGGCAATATAAAACATCAGCCGGTTTTGTTCCGGGGAATCCGGAAGGCCCGAATCCGGGCCCGGCAGGGAGGAGAGGAGGGCGAAGGTTTCATCGGACAGGGCAAAGATGAGGTACTGGGTATAGGGAGCCGCCTGCTTGATCCGTTTGAACAGGGAGAGGCCGTAGGCTATGTGCCGGGCGTTTACCACCAGTTGGACGAGACATGCCTCCCCCAGGGAAGCTCCGGCGGCGAAGAGCCCCACCGCGATAAACTGACCCGCCCCGGCAAACATGACCACGCTGCTCACCAGGGCAAGCCACCAGGGGTACCCCGCATCCACCACCAAAAGGCCATAGGCGATACCTATAGCCGTATATCCCAGCAAGACCGGGACCGAGGACTTAAGCGCCAGGACAAATATGCGGGGACGGCTCGGGGGTTGCTCCATAGAATTGGTTAATTTTACCCCCGGGACAGGGGTTTGTCTATTCCTAAAACAAACACGGCCGCCCTTTCCGGCGGCCGTATTACGATGCATTTGGTCTGGCATGCGGTTTTCGGCTTGGCCGAAAACCGCATGACCACTAAAAACCGCGAGGCGGTTTTTAATAGTCCATGCCGCCCATACCACCCATTCCGCCGCCGGGCATGGGGGGCGGATCCTTCTTCTCAGGGATGTCGGTAATAGCGCACTCGGTGGTGAGGAGGAGGCTCGCGATGGACGCGGCGTTTTGCAGGGCCGAGCGGGTCACCTTGGCGGGATCGATGATACCGGCCTTGACCATGTCCACCCATTCCAGCTTAGCGGCGTCAAAGCCCACTCCCTTCTTTTCGGACTTGGCCTTTTCGGCGATCACCGCCCCGTCCACTCCCGCGTTTTCGGCGATCTGGCGGATCGGTTCCTCCAGGGCCCGCTTGACGATCTTGAAGCCCACCTTCTCATCGTCGGTAAGCCCCTCGGTATTCGCCTTGTCCAGGGCGATGGCGGCCTGAATCAGGGCCAGCTCGCCTCCGCTTACGATGCCCTCTTCGATGGCAGCCCGGGTGGCGGAAAGGGCGTCCTCGACCCGGTGTTTTTTCTCCTTCAATTCCACTTCGGTGGCGGCGCCGACATTGATCACCGCTACCCCGCCGGCGAGTTTTGCCAGCCGTTCCTGGAGTTTTTCCCGGTCATAATCCGAGGTGGTGTCCTCAATCTGGGCCTTGATCTGGGCGATCCGGTCCTGGATGTCCTTCTGTTTCCCCGCCCCGTTGATGATGGTGGTGTTGTCTTTGTCGATTTTAATGGTTTTGGCCTTGCCGAGCTGGGATATTTCGGTATTTTCCAGCTTGAGCCCCAATTCCTCGGAAACAACTTCCCCGCCGGTGAGGATGGCGATATCCTCTAGCATAGCTTTGCGGCGATCCCCAAAGCCCGGGGCCTTGACCGCGCAGGTACGGAGGGTTCCCCGGAGGCTGTTCACCACCAGGGTGGAGAGGGCCTCCCCGTCCACATCTTCGGCGATGATGAGCAGGGGCTTGCCGCTCTGGGCGACCTTTTCCAGGAGGGGCAGCATGTCCTTCATGGAGGAGATTTTTTTATCATGGATCAGGATATAAACATCCTCATACACACTGGTCATGGTATCCCGGTCGGTAACAAAATAGGCGGAAATATACCCCCGGTCAAACTGCATCCCCTCGACAAATTCAATGGTGGTGTCCATGGTTTTGGACTCTTCCACGGTGATAACCCCGTCTTTTCCCACCTTCTCCATAGCATCGGCAATGGTATTACCGATTTCACTGTCATTGTTGGCGGAAACCGAGGCCACATGGGATATCTCTTCCTTGTCCTTAATTTCCTTTGAATTCTTCTTGATCTCTTCGACGGCGATTTCCACTGCCTTATCAATGCCCCGCTTCAACTCAATGGGGGTCATCCCGGCAGCTACCGATTTAAGCCCTTCCTTAACCAGGGAATAGGCCAAAACCGTGGCGGTGGTGGTACCATCCCCGGCTACATCATTGGTTTTTGTGGCCACTTCTTTAAGGAGTTGAGCCCCCATGTTTTCGTAAGGGTCGGCCAGTTCAACTTCTTTCGCGACGGATACGCCGTCTTTAGTCACGGTAGGGGCTCCAAATTTCTTGTCCAAAAGGACATTCCGCCCCTTGGGTCCCAAGGTTACTTTGACGGCCTTGGAAATCTGCTCGACCCCCGCAAGTAATTTGCGGCGGGCTTCTTCGTTGAACAACAACTGTTTAGCCATGATTCTTTTTCTCCTCTTTTCTTACCGGATTTTTGGATAGCCACAGGACTTCGCGCCTGCTAGCGACAGAACCGGTATAATATGAAATGGATTTTGCCTCATACTATAGGTGAGGACTTTCTTATAAAATACTAAATTGTGGCTATTACGGCAATACCAAAAATCATAATATGGGACTATTATGATAAACTTTTTTCAGTATCCCCCTGTTTAAGCTGGCTATGCCCGCTTGCCCCACGGTATTTGACTTTATCGTAAATTATCAGCATTATAGAGGAACTTTCCCAAAATTCGCTTGGGTTTTGGATTTACCTGAAAAAGCGGGTTTTGGGGTATAATAAGGAGGAAGAGCTATGGAAAAATTACGGATGGGGGTACTTGGTTGTTCAGCCCATTATGCCCTACGGGTTGGGATCCCCCTTAAATCGTCCCTGTTGGTTGAACCCTACGCTATCGCTTCCCGGGATGCCGGGCGGGCTGAAAAATACGCCGAATTGTGGAATTTTACCGTGGCCTATGACGCTTACGAAAAATTGCTGGCGGACCCCCAGGTGGATTTTATCTATTGCCCCCTGCCGAACCACCTCCACGGGGAATACATCAAAAAAGCCGCCGACAGGGGAAAGCCCGTTCTCTGCGAAAAACCCCTGGGGCTCAACGCCCGGGAGGCGGCGGAGGCGGCGGAGTATTGTCAGAAGAAGGGAGTCCTCCTGATGGAGGCCTTTATGTACCGCTTTCACCCCCAATGGCTCCGGGCCGCTGAAATTATTAAGTCCGGGGAATTGGGAAAAATCATGATGACCCAAGGGGTTTTTACCTATAATAATACCGATCCCGCCAATATCCGTAATATCGCCGCCTATGGGGGAGGCGGTATCCTGGATATCGGGTGCTATACGGTCTCAACCGCCCGGCTCATTCAGGGAACTGAACCCCTGGCGGTGTCTTGCAAACTCCACCGGGATCCCTCCTCCCGGGTGGATATCCTGGCAAGCGCCCTCCTGGACTTTGGGGAGGGGCGGACCTCTACTTTTACTATAGGTACCCAAATTTTCTCCTATCAAGAGGTTATGGCCCTGGGAACCGGCGGTTCCCTGACCGTGGAACTGCCCTTTAATATGTACGGGGACAGCCCCGGACATTTGTCGGTTACTACTCCTGTGGGAAAACGGCTGGTGGAGACTGAAATAGCCGATCAATACCTGCTGGAATTTGACGCCTTTGCGGAAGCCATCATCAACAAAACCGAGGCTCCGATCCCTCCATCCGACGCGATAGCCAATATGGCGGTTTTGGACGCCCTTTTTGCCTCCGCCGATACGGGAAAATGGGAACCGGTACAAAAGTATTAACTAAAGATGGGCATAAAAATATATACCGATGGGGGCTGCTCGGGGAATCCCGGTCCGGGCGGCTGGGCCTATATCATTGTTCGGGATAACAAGCCGGATGCTAAAACCGGGAAGGGGCTTCCGGTAAGGCCCTCCTGGGCCGTGAAGGGCGCGGAAGAGGAAATTATCGCCGAAAATTACGGGGGAGAGCCGGATACCACCAATAACCGTATGGAATTAACCGCCGTTATAGCCGCCCTGGAAGCGTTATCGAAGCTGAAACTCCCCGTTGAGGTGTTTACGGTCTTTACCGATTCCCAATATGTTCAAAAGGGGATGAGTGTTTGGCTAAAAAACTGGAAACGGAACAGTTGGCGTACCAGTGACCGGAAACCGGTAAAAAACCGGGACTTATGGGAACATCTGGACGAATTGGCCGGGGATCTTCTGATTGACTGGCAATGGATCAAGGGACACGCCGGAAATGAATACAATGAGCGCTGTGACCGGATGACCCAGCGGGCCGTTTCCTTCCTCCAGGGCCAGGGAGGGGGCAGCAGTATCGGCTGCCAACGGTATTTTTCTTTTTGGCATCCGCACCCATAGGGGGCTCGCGCTTCTGCGGGAGTGAAAAAGCGGCAGGGCCGGGGGGCGCGTCGATGCCCCCCGCGGCTGCTAACCATTCCCGTCTTGCAGGGCGACGGATAAATACTCCGCCAGTTTTGCCGCTTCTTCCCGGGTAAGGGTAACGCCCTTGCCCATTTTTTCGTGTCCCGGGGCCCAATCCCGGAGGTCAAATTTGGGGCTCCGGCCGTTCCAGGAGACCAGGTTCAGCTCTTTTTTCCATCCTCCCCGTTCTTCGGACAGAACGCCGTAGGTTTTTAGAATGTCATAGGTGATATCCGGCATGATTTTCTCCAATGGTATTTCATGTTCAATTATAGCTAAATTTTAACTATATGATAGATGACCGGCAATTCCATTTCCGGTGAGGCTTTCCCAAAACTTCAGTTTTTGGGAAAAGCTCCGGTGGTTCCTTTTATGAAACCCTGGATTAAATTTGGAATAACTGATATTTTTGCTTGCCCCTTATATGGAAGGGGGAGTATACTAGGTATGATCAAGTATATTGGACCTATTCCGGATTTTATGGTTTTTTAGCGGAACATTGATCGAAAATTGAGGTTGCCGAATAGTTTTATGCATAGGGAGGTATAAAAGTTATGAGAAATAATTATAAACTAATCTTTTTGGCGGGTTTCCTGGTGGTTTTATCCCTTATTTCCTGTAAATCAACCCCGGTTCCGGAGGAAGCTCCTCCGGAAGCCCCGCCTGCCCTTCCCGCTCCTCCCCCGGCAGTCCCGGCGCCGGATCCCGAGAAGGGCCCCCCGGATCAGGCGGCCATAGACGCTCTGGCCGCGGCCAAGGCCCGTCTCGAGGCCTCCAGGACCCAGGCCATAGATGTTGAAAGTTCCCGGTATTTTCCCGATGAGTGGGACGGGGTGGAAAATAGCTACCGTTCCCTGGGTGAGCCGGCGCCGTCCACCTTGGGAGAATTCCGGGCCGCGGTTGAAACCTATGGGGCGGTTGCGGACGCCTATGATGACCTCGTCCGGCGCTCCCTGCCCCTCTATGCCGCGGACCGGGCCCGAGAGATCCAGGAGGCCCGGCAGGGGGCCATAGATGCCGGAGCCGCGCTTATTTCTCCGGACCGCCTCTATGGGGCGGATGCCATGGTGGAAAAAGCCGTATCCCAGTACGACGCCGGGGATTATTATCCGGCTTTGGCTTCGGCGCTTGCCGCGATAGACCGGTATAATGCCTTGAAAACCGGCCTGGAGGCTTATGCTACCCGGCAGCAAATCGTGGATCGGGACTTTGTAAAGTATGATCCGGTTAATTTTGAATTTGCCGATGACATTGGTCTTGAGGCTATCGCCAGTTACGATGCCGGCCGTATAGAGGATGCCCAGGATAAAGCGGAACAGGCGGCCCTCTGGTATGCCCTGGTTCTGGATACCGGATGGGAAATTTTTGCTGCCGACCATGGGGCCGCCGCGGCGAAGGTACAGCAGGAGGCCTATATGCTTAAGGCCCATGTGGCCCTCAAGAAGGACTACGATGCCGCCGCCGAAATTCTCAAGCAGGGGGACGCCTTCTTCTCCGGCCGGCGCTTTGCCGAAGCGGTGGACCGTTATATCCGGGCGGAATCCCAGTTTGTGATGGTTCGGGATACCGCTCAGGAAAAACGCCGTATAGCCGAAGAAGCCATACGGGAAGCGGAGGAAAGAATGGCCCGAAGCGATGAAAACGCCCGGGAAGCCGAGCTTATATTGGAAGGAGATACCCTATGAACCGAGGAATACCCTGTTTAGTAGCCTTGATGATATGGGGCGCCCAAGGGGGCGCGGCCCTGATAAATCTGCCGGAACTACCGGCCTTTATCCCTATAGCGGTACTTGCCGCCTCGGCTTCTTCTGATGCCGTTTCGACCTTGCCCGGGAATATCCGTAATAACCAGTATTTTCTTGAAAGCAAGCGGCTTACCGCCCTGGCCCAGGAAGCCTTTGACTACGGTGATTATGACGCCTCCGCCCAATATGCCTCCGAGGCCCTCCGGTATGCCCAGTTGTCTGATGAATATATCCTGCTCCAACTGAAGATACGGGAAACGGAAAACGCCATTACCGCCGCCTGGAACCGTTTTACCTGGGCCCGATCCGTGGGGGCCGCCACCCGGTATCCCACCGAATTCGGCCGGGCGGAAAACTTCTATAACGCGGCCCTCTCTTTCAGGGACGCCGAGGAATGGGACGAGGCCATAGAAGCGGCCCGTCAGGTTATCAATGCCCTGGCCAATGTGACCGATGTCCCTCCCAAAGAGGCGGTTCCGCCCCCGGTTCCGGCTCCTCCTCCCCAGATCGCGGCGCTTCCACCCCCGCCTCCTCCGGCTGCAGCGCCGCCGCCTCCACCGCCCACTCCGGCTCCGGATATTACGGCGCTGCCCTCCCAATATACGGTCCGGCCCTGGGCCATCTCCAAGGACTGTTTGTGGAATATCGCCGGCCGGCCCTGGGCCTATGGGGACCCCTCCAAGTGGCGGCTGCTCTACGAGGCAAACCGGCTCAAGCTGCCCCAATCCAATAACCCCGACCTGATTCATCCCGGGATGGTACTGGATATCCCCAGCATCCAGGGTGAAACCCGGCAGGGTATGTGGGACGCCGCTCGTAGTTATACGCCCCTCCGCTAGGAGCCGCCGGCCCCCGATGGGGGCCGGGCGATTGCTATTTAGTGCGTTTGTAAGCCTTTATTTCCTCGCGCAATCGGGCGATTGCTATTTGGTGCGTGTATATGCCTTTATTTCCTTATGCAATCGGGCGATTGCTATTTGGTGCGTTTGTAAGCTTTTATTTCCTCGCGCAATCGCTTAGCTAGTTCCGCCCGGGGGACCCTGACCTGTTCCATGGAATCCCGGAAGCGCAGGGTGACGGTGTGGTTGTCCTTGGATTCGTAGTCCACGGTAACACAGAAGGGGGTTCCCGCCTCGTCCTGACGGCGGTAACGGCGGCCTATGGCCCCTCCCTGGTCGTAGTCCGTGGCAAAATCTTCCCGAAGTTCATTCCGAATATCCTGGGCAAGCTCGGCAAGGCCGTCCTTCTTCATCAGGGGCAGTACCGCCACGGTAACCGGCGCTATGGTGGGATGGAACCGCAGTACCGTCCGCCAATCGTCATCATTGCCCTTGTCCGCCACTTTCTCCTCATCATAGGCGTCGCAGAGAAGCATGAGCAGGGTCCGGGTGAGCCCCGCGGAGGTTTCGATGATAAACGGAATATACCGCTCGTTATTATTATCCTGATCGATGTATTGGAGGTCCTTCCCTGAAAATTCCGTGTGCCGCGAGAGGTCGTAATTGGACCGGTTGTGGACCCCCTCCAGTTCCTTCCAGCCCATGGGGAAGAGGTACTCAATATCGTAGGCGTCTTTGGCGTAGTGGGCCAGCTCGTCCGGGCCGTGCTGGTGCCAGCGGAGCTGATCCATTTTTACCCCGAGTTTTTCGTAGTAGGCCCAGCGCCGCTTTTTCCATTCGGTAAACCACTCCACATCCGTACCGGGCTTAACAAAGTACTGCATTTCCATCTGCTCAAATTCACAGGTCCTGAAGATAAAGTTTTTGGTCACAATCTCGTTCCTGAAGGCTTTGCCGATTTGGGCAATCCCAAAGGGGATCTTCATACGGTTGCTTTGGATGATATTTTTGTAATTGACGTAGATCCCCTGGGCGGTTTCCGGGCGGAGGTAGATGATATTGGCCTCTTCCTCCACCGCGCCGATGTGGGTTTTAAACATGAGGTTAAATTTCCGGGTGTCGGTTAATTCCCCCCCGCAGTCGGGACATTTTTTGGCCTCCAGGTTCTCCGGGGGGATCTGATCGGCCCGGAACCGGGTTTTACATTTTTTACAGTCCACCAGGGGGTCGGTAAAGTTTTCCACATGCCCCGAGGCTTCCCACACCCGGGGGTGCATCAGAATGGCCGCGTCCAGGCCCACGATATCGTCGTGAAGCTGGGTCATCTCCTTCCACCAATTCCGGGCGATCCGGTTTTTCAGTTCTATACCCAGGGGGCCGTAATCCCAAGCGCCGTTTTGGCCCCCGTAAATTTCGGAGGATTGAAACACAAACCCCCGCCGTTTGGCGAGGGAGGTGATTTTCTCCATAGTTGCTTTTCCCTGGTATTCACTTTGTTCTTCGGCCATAAAAAGTCCTCCTGCGTGTGTATGGAGGGTATTATACCAGATCAGGGCATAAATGACGAGGCCCCGCTGCCGGTGGCTTTTAGCCGGGCTAAGCTCCCCTACAGGGAACCTATGATCCCTTGTAGGTGGCGAGGTATACCCCGGCAAGTACCAGGGCCGCCCCGGCCCATTGGATCGGACTGAGCCGTTCCCCCAGGATAAGGAAGCCCGCGATTACCGTAATCACCGGGACAAAGTTGAGGAAAAGCGCCGAAACCGGAATCCCCAGGACCGAGAGGGATTGGGCGTAAAACCAGTAGGCCAGGGCTGAACAGCACAGACCCAGAAAAACGACGTGGAGGATGATCCCCGGATCCGGCCGGCCCCAGCGGGAAAACTCTCCGGCCGCGAAGGGAATAAAGGCGAGGAAACCAAAGAACGTCTGCCAATAAACAATATAAAGCCGGGACCGGCGGCTAAAGAGGGGCCGGGTAAGAAAACAGTAGGCGACCCAACTGAGAGCGGCTCCGGCCATGCAGAAATAGCCCAGGATAGTTCCTTCGGCCTTCCCGCCGGCCGCGGCCCCCGATAGTAGAGGCTCCGATCCGGGGAGCGGGGCTCCCTGTGCCGTAAGGACCACCCCGATCATGGAAATAAGCGCCCCCAGCCAGCGCCGCCCCGGGATACGCGCCGGCTCCCCCCCCCCTTTGCCGGGCCGGGGGAGTTTGCCCTCCAGCCACTCCGCCCCCAGAGTAAGCGCCGGGATTGACGCGATGATGATCGACGCCTCCGAGGCGCTTATCAGGCCAAGTCCGGTATTTTCAAAGAAAAAATAGAGGGTTACCCCGGTAAGCCCCGCTCCTATAAGCAGGGGCAGGTCTTGTATGGTAAGTTTTTCCCCCGGAATGACCCGGTTTTTTATAAAAACAAGAAATACCAGGGCCAGGGCAAAACGAAGCGCCCCCAGGGACATGGGGGGAAAAACCACTCCGGCGATCTTGGTCGAAACAAAAGAGATCCCCCAGAAAAAAACACAGGTGATGAGGGCAAAAACCGCCCGTGATTTTTCACTCATTATGAGGAACAGTACCCAGCGGCGGCCTTCTCGTCAACTGCCGCCGGTATTTCCGGTAACATGCTCCTGAAACCGGGGACAGAAGAACGCCCCTATAGGCTTGCTACGGTGGCGGAAGCGGTAGCCGGGAAAACAATTTCTACCACGACATACGTACCTCTGTTGGTGATTATGGATATTGAAGTGCTGCCGCTATACGTAAAGGCGCTCTCCGGTAACCCGGCGAAAGTACGGCCGTCTTGGGCGTCCAGGACGATCCGGGCCGTATATACGGTGTTGGCCGCAAAGACGGCGGTCGATGGCTCCCAGATTACGGTGGTTGAACAAGCATATTGGGAGCTGTTCTTAGAGAAGCTGGGATCCGCGATATTGCCGGTTACCGGATTTGTTATAGCGCCGGACAGATCCATATCGTCTGCCACGGTACCAAAGACGGTTGAAAAATGAATTTCCAAGCGGTAAATGCTGCCGGTATTGCTGGTACCCCCTATAGAGGAACAGTCGTTATGAGTAAACGCGTTGGTACCTAACCCGGTAAAGGTATAGCCGGCCTTAACATTCAGGATAACCCAAGCCGTATTCCCCCCCGGACTCCAGGTCACGGTTCCGGTATATTGGGAATGCTCAAAGGTTTTAACCGGGATACCGTCGAGTACCGGCGCGGGTATCCAGGTGGTCAGGTTACGTTCGTTTACTACCGTGGCGGCGGTATTGGGAAAGATAATCGTTACCGTACCGGTACGGCCGGTATTTTCCCCGAAAACCACCGTCGATGCCCCGGTATAGGAAAAGACATTGCTCCCCAACCCGTTAAAGGTATACCCGCTCTTGGCCGTCAGGATAACCGTCGCCGTATAGGAAGTGTTCTCGTTAAACACAGCATCCGCCGGACTCCAGCTCACCGATGCCGCCGTATATTGGGTCCCTTCAACCCTCCCCGTATTCGGCGGTACCCCCGTCACTGGGCTGGTTATATACGCGTCCAGGTTGAAGTCATCCACCACCGCCGCCACCGCCGCGTTCTTGTAACTAACCGTGGACAGGCTCCTTGTCAAAGGGTCCCGGTTGGAAGCGGGCTGGGTGATTACCGTATTGGGGGGATATCCAAAGTCCTGCGCCGTGCTGAACCGGTACCCCGGCTGGACCTGGAGGCGGATATCCGCCCCATACCCCTGGCCCGCTTGGAAGACCGCGGAATCGCTCAGGGGACTCCCCCCTTGTTTCCAGCTTACCGTCCCCGTTACCTCGGTGGTGGTGATGGTCCTCACCGGCTCCTCCCCTCCCACAGGAATGGGCACATAATTTTGCAGGTCATAGTCCACGATATAGGTGATGTTCCCGTCATTGGAGTTGTGATAAGTAACCGTAACGGTCCGGGTTGGGCTATCCCGGTCATCATTTTGGGCGCTTATCTTACCCGGATGATAGGCAAAGGAAATGGCGGGGTTAAAGAGGTAACCCGCCCGGGGGGTGAGTTTTATTTCCGCCTGGTACACGGTATTGGGCAGGAAGGTATCCAGGTTCGGCAATTCGTTACCGGTCCGATCTTTCCAGGTCACTATCGCTTCCAGATCTCCCCGTTGGGAGACGGATTGTACCGCCGCTACCCCGCTGACCGGAACGGGGACATAACTTTGGAGGTCGTACTCAACGATATAGATACCATTTTGATCGGTGTCCCGGGCTATAGTAAAATCTTCGCCCAGAGGAAGGGCGCATGCCCCAAAAATGAGGATCGCCAGGCAGCTCAAAACCATCATAACCGCAGCTTTCTTCATGCTAGTCTCACTCCTTAATGACAGGGAACCGGGCGGAAAATCGTCGAAATTACCGTTTTGTTTGGTATAAAGCACAGGGAGTTTGATAATTCCGGATTTTAACCGGATGATTCCTCATATTTTGTTCAGAGGAGCTCATTCCAAAACTTCAGGCTTTGGAACAACCTCTTAATATTAAAATACCCAAATTCGAAAAAAAATCCAAGAAAAAAATAAAAAAATATCGATAATTTTCGGTCGTTGGG
>JAITEG010000208.1 GCA_031282145.1 Spirochaetaceae bacterium
TATATGCCCCGGTTCCGGGATGTTGAAACAAGACAAAGGAGATGAAGAGGGCTCGAATTCCTATGGAAAAAATTTCCGCCAGGGTAATCCCCAGGCTGGAATAGGATTTAATGATCACCATAAAGGCGATGGTCGCTACCATGGCGCTTCCCGCCCTGCCAAAAATGGCAAACAGGGTCACCGTGACGGTATTGGAGCGCCGGCGCGCCCCCAGGTTCTCCTTGGCGTGCCGCAGCATTACCGGCATGGTAAAATTAATATCCCCGGAAAAAAAGGCGGCCAAGGCCGGTCCCAGGGAACCGTATACCACCGCCAAGGGATTGGTCTTGGGTTTCAGGAAAAAGAGAAACAGGGGCAGGATAACAAAGCCGAGGATCCCGCTTAACAGGGCCAAAAGGATAATCAGGTCTCGAAACATATTGGTCTCTAGGACCTCATGGTACTGTATGGCCCAATAAGCACTAAGGGCGATGAGTAACACCCCCAGAATTTCGGAAAAAAAAGACGCCATGTGGTAAAATATACGGGAAAGGGAATCCACCATGGCGATAACCGGCTTGGTATAACTGCGGTCATAGGAAAGCCCAATGGCAAAGAAAAAAACAAACACCCCGATGGGGAGCAGAAATACCCCTTCCTTTGCCAGGACGGAAAATATATTGGAAGGAAATAACTCCATCACGCTTTCAGGAAGATACAGGGATATGGCCTCCACCTGCTCCTCCACAAAGATCGGGATCCGGGCCGGGGGAAAAATCAGGGTAACAATGATTCCCGCGGCAATAACAAAGACACCGCTACCGATCATCACCAAAAAGGAAGAAAAAAAGAGCCCCCAGAAATGGCCGTCTTGCCGTAATTCATAGAGGGCAATGGTCAGGGAAAAAAGCAGGATAGGAATCAGGGTATAACGGCCGACCCGGATAGACAAGGCTTCAAGCCAGACAAAAATATTTCGAATATTTTCATTTTCATCGGGTAATAAAAAGCCCAGCCCCATACCCAAAAGAGCGCCAAGCAAAAATTTCATCCAGAGCTTCATTTCATGAGCATACTTTATGCTTTCCCCCTCGTCAATGACAAGAATATGTCCTATACTAAGACCCCATGAACCTGCTCCTTCACAGCTGCTGTGCCCCCTGTTCGGTAAATTGTGTTGAAAATCTCCGGTCCGAAGGGGTCAAACCGGTATTATTCTGGTACAACCCCAATATTCATCCCGTTACCGAGTACCGGAACAGGAAAGAAGCCCTGATCCGCTTGGCCGGGGACCAGGATTTGGACCTTGTCATACAGGATGAATACGGCCTGCGCCCCTTTATTCAGGGCATTTATCCTGATTTTGACCAAAGATGCGCCTTTTGTTACCGCCTGCGGCTGGAAAAAACCGCCCGTTATGGGGCGGAACAGGGTTTTACCTGCTTCAGCACCACCCTGCTTACGAGCCCCTACCAGGATCACGGCCTTATCCAGGAAACCGCAGAGGCCCTGGCCCGGCAATACGGGATATCCTTTGTTTACCGGGATTGGAGGCCCCTATTCCGTCCGGGCCAGGAAAAAGCCCGCAAATTGGGCCTCTATATGCAGAAATACTGCGGCTGTATTTTCAGTGAAGAGGAGCGGTACCAATAATTAAGGCGGGCTGCCAATCTACTGAGAAGGGCAACCGATGATACGGGGTATTTAAATTACTGAGGCTGTTTTCCAAAGCCCTTTTCAAAAACAAGCGGGGTTTGGAACAGCCTCAGTGACTTAAACATTTTTAGATGAGAATAATATCGGATATAATTACCCAGATACCAAAAATTATTGCTATGATTCCAATTTTCGGTTGAACGGCAATAATTTTCTCAAAGGTCGCTTCCGCCTTTGCCTTTATATTGTCCGGCGCTTTTTCCAAAAGATGCTGCTGAATCAGGCTCCACCCCAGTATGGCTCCACCGAGCAAGCTGAGAATCCCGTCCACTAAAATCGTGAGCCAGAATATAAGCCCCAGGGGGAAAACCAGACCTATCCAACCCAGGTTGAGAATAATTTGGATAATGACCCAAATTCCCCAGATGAACACAACAAATCCAAAAATTCCCTGAAAAGGTACTACCTTATCCAAGAGCGCTTTTGCATTGGGACTTTTCTGCGCTACCAAAGAAGGTATGCACAACGCACCGAGTAAAATCAAAACGAGTCCATCTACAATACCCATAAAAATCTCCTGTAATTTGCCGTATTTTTTTCAAAATCTAACATTTTGAAGAAGCCGCTAGATTTAGTAGTTTTTTTATACCATAATACAATAAAAAATACAAGGGCCATTACAAAAATAATCGGGTTTTGGAACAGCCTCTTTGCATACAGAGCGGAAATCCTAAATGTCCGCATAGGGTCTTCCTTCATCCCTAAAAAACTTAAAAATAACTTACTTTTATTTGCTTTCCCATTTCTTTAAGGCAGGCGGCCAAGTCGTCGATAAGGCGCATCTTGATGCTGAACCCAATGGGCAGGCCGGGATTCTGATGAGCGGGATTGATGGCCCTGCCCACGTAAAAATTAATATCCGTCGCTTCCTCAAAAATAAGCCGGGCGATCCGGGAAGCGCCGTCTTCTCCTGAGTTCCAGTGAAAATAGTTTTCGTTGTCCTTTAGGTAATCCTTCGCGTATTCCAGGACCCGGCTGATGGTAATAAGCCCTTCCGTTACCAGGTCCACCCCTTCAATGGCCGCGGTGGGCGGAACGGAGGGATCGGGGTATTTGGGCAGCCCCGTCATGAGGGGTTTATGGAGAAATTCCGCCGCTAGAGCCGAGGTGGTTCCGCCTGCGACAATGTGTTTGCCTTCCTTGGCGAAAAAAAGGGCCATCATTTTCATCGTGTCGGCGGGGTTTACCGGGGGGCCGATTAAGAGGTTGATGGGCCGCCGCTCCCGGAGCTTCACCGTACAAACCGTGGCATCGTCCCCGGGCTTACCGCCGTAGAGTTCATAGCATTTATTCAACAAAATGGTACTTAAGGTTTTTGCGGTAAGGTCCTTGCGGTAAAAATCTTCCATGTATTTGATGACATCGGCCCGCTGCCAGCCGAGGTTAAGGCTTTTTCCTGCCCCGGCGTGGACAACACCGTCGCTCAGGGCGATAAAGGTATCATCTTCCCGGAGCTTGATCCTTGTTTTGTAGATGACCCGTTTATGGGCGGCGGTAGCGCCGCTTATGGTTTCGGCGGTTTTGGGATAATCAAAACTTTTTCCGTTTCGCAGCAGTATCACCCAAGGGTTGTCGTACTGGATGATCTCCGCCTCCCGGCGCCCGGTTATACGGATAATGGTAAAGGTCGAATAGGCGATATGCCGCTCCTTGCAGATCGGAAGGGTCGCGGCAATGGTACTTACGCAGTCCTCAACGGAAAGATCGTTGACCATCATGGTGGAGATGATCTTCGCCGTCAAGATGGAAAGGATGCTCGCCTTTACCCCGCTTCCCAGGCCGTCGGCCAGGACCATCACGGTATGGGTTTCACTGCTGACAATTTCCACATGATCCCCGCAGAGCTGTTCTCCATCCTTGTTAAGCTGAGCAAAGCCCACATCGGGGGCCAAATGTTCCCCTTCAGGGAAACTTCGCCCTTTTAGTCCGTATAACGGGGAAGGGGACTCTCCTTCCGCCCCCTTACCTGGACCTGGGTTTGGGCTAAAAGCCACCGGTAGCGGCGTCATCATTGAGGCTCTCCTTTAATTTTGTCAGGGCGATCTTTGTTTCCGCCGTGGTTTCCCCCAGGAGGGAAGCGATTTCCTGCACGGTCCGCATCTGCTTTTCAATCACCTTGTCGGTGATTTCTATAGCGCTCCGGTTAAATTGTTCTTTTGTTTCCTTACGGAGGGTTTCATCGGTAACATCCCGCATGATACAGATGATGATCCGGTAGTTTTTGTCATAGAGTATGGTTTGATCCACATACTTCCGATAATCCGCCAGGTAAACCCGCTTGTTGTAACGGTTCTTTTCTTCCCGGCATGCGTCGACAAATGGGATTGGGTCAAGAATCCGCACCACCTGATCACCAAGGATATTTCCGGGAGCGATATTAAGGAGTTTACAGGCCGCGTTGTTGATCTGCTGTACTTCCAAGTTTTCGTTTAATACGATAATAGCGTTGGGAGTATGCTTGATAATATCGTCGGAAAAGGACTCGGCCTTGGCAATAAGATAAGGAAGGCACATGGTACTATTGGCCTTCCCTTCCAGTACCGCCTGGGCCTTTTCCCGGCAGGTATTGTAACCGCAGGTCCCGCAGTTAAGTTCATCCTCCGGCTTTGTCTTGCCTATATTCCGCAGCACTTCGTCTATGGCCTGTTTCCCAAAATGAACCTTCCGGGGCAGCAGGGCCTTAAAAGTTTTATGGAGGCTTTCAGCCGGAAACTCTCCGGTCTCAAAGTCCTGGTCCCCGGCGCCTGAACGGACCGTGAGGTAATCCCACACCGGGGAATAGTGTTTCTCCATCGCCGGCCCGCCTATACAGCTGCCGGTACAGGCCGACATTTCGATAAAGCATTTTTCCAGCCGCCCTTTTAAAATATCCTCAATGGCCGCCTTGCAATTATCAATACCATCAACGGCAAGATACGCATAGCGGGGATTTTTCTTCTCCATGGTGTGGAGTATCCCCGCGGAGCTTGGGAAGGCCCTTGCGAGGGTACGGCGGTCTTTCTCTTCCCCGGACCCGTCGATTTTGATGTTTTCCTGCTCAAACCACCGTGAAAGTTCCCCAAAAGTAAGCACACAGTCCACCTGCCCGCCGTACATTTCGGCTTCCGCCTTTTTTGAAATACAGGGACCGGTAAACAGCGTCTTGGATCCCGGGTAGCGGCGCTTCAGGTCCGCACAGTGGACCTGCATGGGTGACATTACCGGGGCGATACAGGAAAGCGCTTCGGGATAATATTTCTGTATCAATAAATTAACCGAAGGACAGCAGGAACTGATAATCACGTCCTGTTCTTCCCCGTCGATCATGGCATCGTAACGCTTTTTGACCATGGTGGCCCCTAAGGCGGTTTCTTCAGCGCCGGCAAAGCCCAGCTTTTTAAGGGCCGTTTCCATCTGCCCGATGGAAACGGCGCCGTTCGGGCGGGACGCGTAATTCACCGTAAAGGACGGGGCCACACTGACATATACCGGGGACCCATTCTGGAGCAGCGCCTTTGCCTTTTCAATGTCACTGCGGATCTCCTTTGCCTTTTGCGGACAGGTAACAAAACAATTTCCGCAGAGTATACATTCATCATCAATGATATAGGCCTGATTATTGGAAAACTTGATCGATTTTACCGGACAATGCCTTATGCATTTATAACAGTTCTTGCAGCTTTCGGCATTTAACGTTAAATATTCGGCCATAAATTTGCCTCTTTACCGGAACGTGCTATATATATCCCGCACACTGCCGTACGCGGGCTTGAGAACGGTTAAAGTACGATGCTGCTATTCATGTATATTGTTTCAAGGAAACTTCGTTCCGTGATTCAAAAACCTTGTCAATGAATTTTTTATCTAATACGGTGAACGGGTAACCTTTGCGATAGATAAGAACGTCCTTGTACCGGTTATTGAGGAAGGCGCATTTCCGCTGGATAAGGTCATACCGCTCAAGCATCTTGTCAGGAATGGGGGAAACCCACATATAGGTGACCGGCAGGCTGGTGAGAAGCTCGAACTGATTGCACCGTTCATAGAGGTATATCCGTTTCTTGGGAAAGGCGTCCTGAGAAGGAGCGCGCAGTTCCGCCACGTTAAGATAGGGAACCACCGTATCGCCGTGCAGGAGTTCGATATACGATTTCAGCTTGGAAAACGGTACTTCATCATCCATGGCCAGGGGATGTTTTTTCGACATCAGGGCCAGGTATTCAAATTCCCAAACCTGATCATGGTCCAAATGTTTATCCGCAAGATAATCAAAATAATAATTCTCGTAAATAGTTTGATAACGGATAATTCCCAAATTAAAGCTGCTGTCGATCACGTTATTCATGGTACGGAGCGAATTGGTTTCCTGGATGTTGATGTTTATCTCCTTTTCAGTATCCAGTTCCATGGCAAACTTAGTAAATCCCGCGGCAATATAACTGCCCCTGGGTATGGATATGCTAAAAGCCTGCCGCTCCGGATTTTCCGCATCCGTGAGTTTTTTGATCTGCTCCATCTCTTCCAGGATTTTCCGTGCATGGCTTAGAAACCGAAACCCCTTGGGGGTAGGAACGACCCCGCGGGAATTCCGTTCAAAAATAGCGAAGCCGATAGTATCCTCCATCTCTTTGATGGCCTTACTCAAATTCGGCTGTGCCATATAGAGGTTTTCCGCAGCCTTGGTTATCGAGCGGGTGCGTTCAATTTCTATGGCATACTTAAAAAATAAAACATTCATTATGGCGCCTTTTATATCGATAAAAATTTATCTATTATTCTGATTATTTTATCAAATTAAAAAAAATTTGTCCAGAGCAAATTTCGGAAAACCAGAAAAAACATTTATTTTTGTCCGAAATATGGAACAGCCCGGATACTTTCCGTCACCCTACATCATCTATCAGGTTCTTCATGATATATTCCCGGCGTTCAGGGGTATTTTTGCCCATATAAAAGGTCAGTACCTGGGGAACCGCCTTGAGGGTGTTCACCGACACCGGCACCAGACGTATATCCTCCCCGATAAACTGGCCGAACTCCTTGGGGCTTATCTCCCCCAGGCCCTTAAACCGGGTTACCTCGCTTTGGGCGCCCAGGGCTTTGACGGCCTCGTCCCGCTCCTTCTCATGGTAACAGTACCGGGTCTCCTTTTTTGTCCGAACCCGGAACAGGGGGGTCTCCAAAATATAAACCCGGCCGCCGGTGACCAATTCTTCAAAGTAGGAAAGGAAGAAGGTAAGGAGGAGGTTCCTGATGTGAAAACCGTCAAAGTCCGCGTCGGTGGCGATCACCACCCGGGCGTATCGGAGGCCGGAAACGTCGTTTTCAATACCCAGGGCCATCATCATATTGTACAGTTCCGCGTTCTTATAGATCGCCGCCCGTTTTTTGTCGAACATATTTTCGATCTTGCCCCGGAGGCTGAATATGGCCTGGGTCATCACGTCACGGCTTGAAACCATGGACCCCGCGGCGGAATCTCCCTCGGTAATAAAAATCGTCGAATTTTGCCCGAGAAGCCCATCATCCAGATGGTACTTGCAATCCTTGAGTTTGGGGATCTTCAGGGCTATCTTCTTCGCCGCTTCCCGGGCTTCTTTCTTAACCGTATTAAGCTCGGTTCGCAGTTTTTCATTGGCGATGATCTTCAACTCCAGGGTTTTGGCCCCCTCGCCGTTTTTGTGGAGCCAGTCTTCCACCGCGGCCTTCACCTCCTGGACTATCCAGGTCCGGATATCCGAGTTACCCAGCTTGTTTTTGGTCTGGCTCTCAAATACCGGGCTTTTCAGCTTCACCGCCACGGTGGCAATCGTGCCTTCCCGTATGTCCTCACTGCGATAATCCTTTTTGAAGAAGGTCTGGATCCCCTTGAGGAACCCCTCCTTGAAGGCGGAAAGGTGGGTTCCCCCATCGGAGGTGTATTGGCCGTTCACAAAGGAAAAGTATTCCTCCCCATAGTTGTTGGTATGGGTAAAGGCGAACTCGATCCGATCCCCCTTATAATAACCAATGGGGTAGAGCCGGTCCTCGCCGGTTTCTTCTTCCAAAAGATCAAAAAGCCCTCGTTTGGACAGGTATGATTTACCGTTAAAGATCAGGGTCAGCCCGGTATTGAGGTAGGTATAATTGAGGATCCGGCGTTCGATAAATTCGGCATTGAACTGGTAGTCCCCAAAGATCTCTTTATCCGGGGTAAACTCCACATAGGTACCGTCCTTCTGCTTCGTTTTGAGTTTCCCCACCCGGCTGCTGACCAGGACCCCCCGCTCAAAAACCGCTTCCGCCCCCTCCCCGCCCCGGAAGGACGCCACCCGGAAGTGGGAGGACAGGGCGTTTACCGCCTTGGTCCCCACCCCATTGAGGCCCACGGAGAACTGGAACACATCGTCATTGTACTTGGCCCCGGTGTTGATCACCGAAACACATTCCACGAGCTTCCCCAGGGGGATGCCCCGGCCGTAATCCCGGACCTTGACCAGGGCCCCCGGCCCGGCCGGGCCGTCCGCCTTCACCTCCACCTCAATGGCGATCCCGTTGCCCATGATAAACTCGTCGATACCGTTATCTATGATCTCCTTAAGGAGGACGTAGATCCCGTCGTCGGGGTTGGAACCGTCCCCCAGACGGCCGATGTACATACCGGTCCGCAGCCGGATATGTTCCAGGGAGGAAAGGGTTTTGATCTTTGACTCGTCATATTCCCCTCCCCCTGGGGCGCTTTTTACCGGAACGGCCTTATTGGGGGGAACGCTTTTTTTATTTCCCCCGGACGCTTCCCGCTTCCCCCCAACCGGTTCGCGCTTCTCCACGGCCGGCGCCCGCGGCGCGTTTTCCGCTTTTTTTTCAGGCGCCGGGGCCTTTTTCCCGCTCCTGGCCGTTCCTACGGTTTTTTTATCAGTTTTTATTGCCATAAGCCTCTATTTTTTTCAACTCCTCAATATGCTGCTGCGCCCCGTGGATCCGTTCTTCCAGTTCCTCAATGGCTTTTTCCGCCGCGGCAATCCGGCCGCGCTCGACCCCTATGGTCTTTTCCATCTTGGTGATGACGGCCCGTTCTTCATCGATAGCCAGGGAAGCCTTAATTTTTTCTATCCTGTTTTCGATCTCCCTGATATAATTCCGGGTTTCTTCTATTTTTTGAAGGAGCAGCCGGTTACCCTGATCAAACACGGTACCCCATTCCCCTTCCCGATCTTTTTCCAGGGCAAGTTCCCCGTACTTGACGAATACCATCCGGCGCTCGTTTTTTAGCTGGGTTATCTTTTTTTCCAGGCTTCCGATACGCTTTACCGGCCCTCCCTGGAAATTGAGCGTATCGGCGATCTTCCGCTTATCCTCTTTTAACCGGTCTGCCTCGGCCCGCAGGGTCTCCGCCTGTTTCACCAAGTCCCCGATTTCCTCCAGGGAACGGGCAATTTCCCCGCCGTCCTCCGGCGTCCCCTCCTCCCGGGAGGCGAATTTTTCCCCAACGGTTTCGTATATCCGCCTGAGGGCGGACTGGGTTTTCTCCAGGGACGAACGGAACAACATAAACTGGGTATTTCTGCCCAATTGGACCAGTATATTGGCAGTTTCCCTCCCCGCAAGATCCTCAATACGGCCTTCCAGGGATTTAACCTTGTCCCGCAGGGTATCAAGCTGCCGCCGGTAAGGTTCGGTAAACTCCCCATGGGTCTCATCCTCCAAGACCCGCTCCCCAAGGCCGTAATAGAGCCCTCCGAGGTCCTGTTTGACCCGGAAAAGGGTCCGGTCATTGAAACTTATGGCCTCTTCCACCTGCCCAAGCCGGATAATATCTTCCTGTATGGCCGTAATAAGCCCCTCGGAATCGGCTATTTCCCGTTGGATCCGTTGGTATTCCCCGGAAAGCGCTCCGGCGGCCCCTTCCCCGGTCTCCATCCGGGACACCAGGGCTTCCCCCAGATCTTCCAGCATCAGATTAACCGAACGAAATTCCCCCTGCTTTTTTTGTTCCAGGTCCTTGATATTTTTTCTTCTTTCTTCCATATTTTTACTATAAACAAAGGTATTTTTCTTGACAATCCGGCAAGACCGTTCCATCATATTCTTATAATATTTAGGAGGTATTTTCAAATTTTTGTATTCTGAAAACACCTCACAGGATTGTACTTCAAGGAGAAGCTGCAATGAGTTACACCACGGATCTGATAAAAAACGTATCCATTGCCGGTCATGGTGGGACCGGAAAAACGACCCTATTTGAGCGGTTGCTTTTTGCCGGGGGGGTTATCCCCAAGGCGGAGACCGTGGAATCGGGGAAAACGGTTGGGGACTCCAGTCCTGAAGAAGTCGAACGAAAAATTTCCATCCACACCGCCCTAGCCCATGTGGAGCGAAACGGTAAGAAGATCAACCTCTTTGATACCCCCGGTTCTTCGGATTTTATCGGGGATGTGATCCTCAGTTTCCGGGCATCGGAATTCGCCATCCTCACCGTGGACGGCCGCGCGGGGGTTCAGATCGAAACCATCAAGCTATGGCGGAATCTGGAGGGGCGGGAAAAACCCCGGGGGATTTTTATCACCAAATTAGATGATGAACGGGGAGATTACCAAAATACCCTGGATGACATCCGGGAAAAATTTAAAATCACCCCGGTACCCATTACTATTCCCATGGGAAATGGCGCCGCCTACCAGGGGGTTATCAATGTGCTCAACGAAAAGGCCTATTTTGTCCAGGGGGACGCGGGGGGAACCCTGGAAAAGGAAGGAGCGGTCCCCGCCGAATATGCTGATGCCCTTGCTGCCGCCCGGGAGCGGCTGATTGAAGCCGCCGCGGAGGGAGACGATTCCCTGATGGAGAAGTACATCGATAAGGGTTCCCTGGACGCCGAAGAAATGCACCGTGGGCTGATTGAGGCGCTGGCGGAACACAAATTCGTCCCTGCCTTTGCCGGGGTGGCCTTAAAAAATTCCGGCCTTATTCCCTTCCTGGATTTTATCGCCGACATAGGCCCCAACCCCAAAACGGCCAGGGATATTTCGGTGGGGGAGGATGGAACCAAAACGGATATCTCCATCGACCCGGATAAACCCATGGCCGCCCTGGTAATCAAGACCAGCTACGACCAGTTTTCAGGAAAACTCTCCTGGATCAAGGTGATCCGGGGTAAACTCACCGCGGATACCGAAGCCCAAAACGTTTCGGAAAACAAAAAAGAACGGATAGGCAAGATCTATACCTGTCAGGGCAAGAAACTTGAGGAAGTCCGGGAATTTTACGCGGGAGATGTGGGGATTATTTCCAAATCCGCCACTCTTAAAACCAACGATACCCTTTCCGACGGCAGCGGGAGCATCAGCTTTATACACCTCCGGCTCCCCGAACCGGTCCATTCCGTGGCGGTTAACGCCGCCGCGAAAAAGGACGATGATAAACTCGGGGAATTTCTTGTCCGGGCCGCTGAGGAGGATAAGACCTTCCGGTATCAGTATAATACGGAAACCAAGGAAACGGTGATCTCCGGCATGGGGGAACTCCAGGTAAATATCATCCTGGACAAGATCAAACAAAACCAGAAAATTGAGGTGGAAACCCATGTGCCCCATGTGGCCTACCGGGAAACGATCACCAAAAAGGCCGGGGCCGAATATACCCACAAAAAACAAACCGGCGGACACGGCCAGTACGGAAAGGTACTTTTGGAGATCGCCCCCCTTCCCCGGGGGGAAAATTACCAGTTTATCAACGCCATTTTCGGCGGGGCTATACCGAAGAACTATATTCCCGGAGTTGAAAAGGGAGTTTTGGAGGGGATGGCCGCGGGAACCATGGCGGGATATCCCGTGGTGGATGTGGAGGTAAAGGTGGTGGACGGGAAATACCACCCGGTGGATTCCTCGGAATTGGCCTTTAAACTGGCCGCCCGGAACGCCTTCCGGGAAGCTATGCGCCAGGCCGCCCCGACCCTGCTGGAACCGATCATGAACCTGACGGTTTTTGTGGAAGATAAATACCTTGGGGATGTGATGTCCGATCTATCGGGAAAACGGGGTAAAATCCAGGGGCAGTCCTCGGTGGGCGGGGGTATTGAGGAAATCAAAGCCCAGGTCCCCCAAGCGGAATTGCTGCGGTATTCCATAGATTTACGGTCCATCACCAGCGGTACCGGATCTTTCAGCGTTGAATTCGACCATTACGCGCCCATTTCCGGGAAGATCTCCGAGGACGTGATCAAGGCGGCCCAGGCATTCCGGGTGCAGGAATCGGAAGAATAAAAAAAATAAGCCGGCGGCAGGTAACTGATTAAAATGCCGTAAAAAGGAGGCGCCGGGGTTGTTCCGAAGAAGAGCAGCCCCGGTTTTTTATGGGGGACTGAACAGGGCTTATCCATCGAACCGGGATGTTATATCAATCTCCGCTTGACAGGGGCTTATCATAACCATTATTTTAAGTTACTATAAGCTAACAAAAAGCGGAGTCTATTGATGAAGAAAAGAAAATTGCATATAGGGACCTTGTCTCTGGAAAATTTACGGGCCAGGCCGGTTCGTACCGCCTGTCTTATCGTGGTGGTGGCAATCCTGGCCTTTACCCTCTTTGGCGGATCTATTCTTTCCTTAAACCTCCGTCAGGGTTTAGCCACCATGACCAGGCGTTTTGGGGCGGATCTGATGGTAGTCCCCGAAGGAAGCTCCGGAAAAGCCCAATCAATACTGCTTCGGGGGGAGATCAGTTATTTTTATTTTGATGAAGAAATTGTCGATAGAGTCGCCCGGACCGCGGGTATAGCCTGCGCCTCCCCCCAATTCTTTCTGACTTCTCTTGCAGAGGGCTGCTGTGACGCCATGGTACAGCTTATCGCCTATGATCCTGAAACCGATTTCGTGGTACAGCCCTGGATGGCCGAAAGATACCGCGGATCGGTGGAAGATGGCGAGGTGGTGGTAGGCAGCCAGATCACTATCCGCACGGATAACACTATCAGGCTTTTGGGGCATCCATATCCGGTGGCGGCGCGGCTCTCAAGAAGCGCCAGTGGGCTGGACACATCAGTTTTTATGACCATGAATACCATGCGGCTCCTAATCGGCCGCGCCCATGCGGAGGGCTATGATTTTTTGGCAAAACAGGAACAAGAAATGAACGCCGGGGCGGTTTCAGCGGTTTTGGCAAAAATTGACCCCTCGAACCCCCCAACGCGGCTTGCTCAAACCATACGGCAGGAAAACGCCGGAGTGGATGTGGTTGTTTCCCAAAGCGTGTTTTCCAGCATCTCCACGGCGCTTACCGGGCTGGTAGAATATATTCACCTTTTTTCCATAATACTCTGGATCCTGGCGGTTATCGTATTGGCGGCGGTTTTTTCAGGTTCCGTCCATGAACGGAAAAAGGAATTCGCCCTGCTGCGGATTCTGGGCGCCACACGAAAAAAACTCATCGCCATCGTGTTAAGTGAATCGTCCCTTGCCGGTATTTCAGGCGGCGCCGCGGGGATCCTCCTGGCAAGCCTGGTGGTGTTCCCGTTCAGTACCCTCATCAGTGAACGGCTTGAACTGCCCTATCTTGACGCGCCGTTTTTTAACATTATCCTGCTTGTTTTGGGGAGCCTCTTCCTTTCGGT
>JAITEG010000252.1 GCA_031282145.1 Spirochaetaceae bacterium
ATCTCCTCAATGGCGCTGGAGGACTGGGAAACGCTTTCGCCCTGGCGATCCACGTGGTCGGAGAGCTTGTCGATGTTGACGGTGATCTGTTCCATGGTCGCGTTGGTTTCGGTTACCGACGCGGACTGGTTGATCACCCGGCCCTTGATACTTTGGATACTAGCGGTTATCTCGTTGATGGCGGCGGCGGTTTCCGTCATGTTGGCGGCCAGCTCATTCCCGATGTCAAGAAGAGCCGCCGCTTGCTGTTTAATTATGCTCACAAGCTGTTTGATTTTTGTCAGGGTCTGGTTGAAATAACGGGCCAGATCCCCGATTTCGTCCTGGGAGTTATGGTTGATACTTTTGGTCAGATCCCCCTCACCTTCGGAAATGTCTTTCAAGGTCAGGGCCACGTTGACAATCGGTTTAGTGATGTTGGAGGAGACAAAAAATATGACAACCGAGGTAACAAGCACCGCAATAACGGCAAGCACGATGGTAAAGAAAGTCATCCGTTCCACCGAGGCCAGGATCTGTTTTTCGGGCACGCCGATCATCAGCGACATGGGGTTTCCCATGCCGCCGACAACGATAGGCTGAAAAACCATCTGCAGCTCAATGCCCAGGGAAGGGGCGTGTTCCCGCACTTCGTAAAGCCGCCCGGAATGTATGGCCGAATAAACCGGTTCGATATATTCGCTGTAGAGATCGGCGTCCGCTTCCCGGATGTTTTGCCCTATCCATTCCTTGGTAAAGTGGGCCAAAATGGTGCCGTTGTTGGAATAAACCGCGGCCACGGTCCCCTCGTAAGGCTTAATCGCCTCCACAACCGGCTGGAGGTAGGAAATATCAACGATGACGCCCACCGCCCCCACGATATTTTGCGTACCTTCGCTAATAATCGGAATCACGATATCAAAGGTGTAGGTTTGGCTGCCCGTCACCGTCCGGGGTTCCGGGTCGGTCATATATTCGCTTGTCGTCAGGTCCGCCAGAATTTCCTCATAATCCCGGCAGATCCGTATAATGGTACTCCCCGATTCCCGGCTGTAAAGGGGGATAAACTGCCCCGACGGACTCGTTCCCGGCTCGCCGATGTGGAGGGAATCCTCATCCAGAACATTGGGCTTCCAGATCGTATACAGGCAGATAATCCGGGGGTTTGAGGAGAATATCCCCCTCAGCATTTCATGAAAATACTCCCGCCGCTTTGTATCCTCTATTTCATGGTAATTGTCCATTATTTGGGCAATGGCTCGTCCAACTCCCAGGTACACCTCATAACGCCGCTGAATATCGACAGCCTGGGCCATGCCCAGGTTTTCCTCACTGTGCAGTGCGGTTTCAATTTGCATGGAAGCGGCACGATTCAAAAGAACAACAGAAATGATCGCTATCACCGCAACCAGAATGGCAATAACAATAATACTCAACCTGATCCGCAGTTTCACAAAGCCTCCTTTTTTTTATCGCGATATTATGACACATATCGAGGCAAAAAATCAACAAACCGCATTACCTTACTCCACTTTGAACTTTGCTACTTCCCGGACTAGAACCTCAATGTTCTCTTTGTTTTCCCCGCTGATGTTGTTGACCGTGGTTACGGCCGCGTTGATCTGATCCGCGCCGGTGGCCATTTCGTTCATCCCGTTGGTGATTTCCTGGGTTGCCAGTTCCAGGTTTTTGCTCTCATGGATTACCTGTTCGCTTCCCTCATGCATTTCTTCGGAACTGTTCTTGACCAGTTGGGTCGCCTCGTTTAACTGACCAATGGCCTCCAGGATCTGCTTGCTCCCCGCCCCCTGTTCCTCCATGGCGCTGCGGATGTTTTCTTCCTGCTCAGACACGGTCCTGACCCCGCTGTCTATGGATTCAAACTTTTTCAACACATTGCCGGTGGATTTGGTTATCTTGTCGATAGAATCCTTTATCTTTTTGAGAACCGTGGAAATGGTTTTGGACTGCTCCCCGGAATTCTCCGCGAGTTTCCGTATTTCGTCGGCCACCACGGCGAATCCCTTCCCCGCCTCCCCGGCGTGGGCCGCTTCTATGGCGGCGTTCATGGAGAGGAGGTTCGTTTGGCTGGCGATGTTTTCCATCACCGCATTGATCTCCAAAAGCCCTTCGGACTCCCGGGCTATCTCTTGAATATCCGCGGCCACTTCCTGGAGGCCCGTGCGCCCCACCTCGGAAGCGTCGCTCAGGTCCTTCACGTTATCGCTGTTTTTGATCAAGGTCTGGGTAACGGACTGGATGTTGGCAAGCATCTCCTCAATAGCGCTGGAGGACTGGGAAACGCTTTCACTCTGGCGGTCCACGTGGCTGGAGAGCTTTTTGATATTCACGGTGATCTGTTCCATGGTAGCGTTGGTTTCGGTTACCGAGGCGGATTGATTAAGCACCCGGCCCTTGATGCTTTGGATGTTGGCGGTGATCTCGTTGATAGCCGCGGCGGTTTCGGTCATGTTGGATGCCAGTTCATTCCCGATGTCGAAAAGGACCGCGGTCTGATTTTTTATGGTGATGATAAGGTTTCTTATCTTTCCCAGGGTCGCGTTGAAGTACCGGGCCAGGTCGCCGATTTCATCTTTTGAATTGATGTTGACGGTTTTGGTAAGGTCCCCCTCTCCCTCGGATATATCCTTGAGGGTCAGCGCCACATTGACAATGGGCTTGGTAATATTAGTGGAAACAAAGAAGACGATCACCCCCATAATAATCACCGCCGCCGCTGCGATGATAATGGTATAGATGATCATCCGGTTGATGTCTTCCATGATCACCGCCCTTCCCGTACCCAGCAGCAGGGACCAGCTTACCCCGGTTTCACCGATGGTAAAAGGATAGAGGATTATTTCCAGTTCCTGCTTCAGGGCATCCGAATATTGCGCGAAACGGCGTTTTTCTCCGTGTAATACCGCGTACTCCGCCGCGTCGGTATCTTCCCTGAACATCACGGCCTGGGCTTCCCTGAGGGACTTCCCGATATGGGAAGTAACGCCGCTGGCAATGACGGTACTGTTGGCCGAAAATACCGACATGGCGATTATGTCTTTTATAGCCGGGTCATTTATGACGGCATCCACCACGGGCTGGGTATAGCCGGTATTCACGTTCACCCCAACCCGGCCTACCACTTCACCGGTCTTACGGTAAATAACCGGCACGCTGACGTTGACAATATAGGTATCTTTTTCCTCCACCTGCATGGGCATCGGATCGTCTATTTTTTCCTTCTGCGCGTCGGGGCCGTTCAGGATCGCCATCATCCCCGGTATATCGTTATAGGTTATGTGCTCAATGATTCCCGTCTGCTGGGTATACCAGGGGGCCCACTGGCCGGTTTCGGTACTGCCGGGGCTTCCGGCAAAGGCGGCGTCCATCCCCGGGTCTATGGTACCAGGCTTGAAGACCGCGAAAATACCGGTTACCCGTTCATTGGAGGCAACAACCGATTGTATAAACTGATCAAAACGGTTGCGCTGCCTGCCCGATTCGGTGGCGTCATAATCGGCCAGAGTGTCCGCCAGGGTATGGGCAATCCGTAGATAGGTCTCGTAGCGCATTTGGATAACCCGGGCCTGTTCCGCGGCAAGCCGTTCCTGGCTTTCCAGGGCGGTCTCCATCTGGGCTGAAGAGGCCAAGCTAACCAGAATGACGGATAACGAGACTCCAGTCCCAAGCAAGATTGAAAGAACGATGATGATTAACCGGTATCGTAATTTCATACATACTCCTATAACGCTATTTTTTCTAATGCTTTAGTGAGAGAGACTTTTTGAAAATCGGTTAGTTTTGAAACAAACTCATATCATAATATAGACCTTTATTCATATTGTAAAGCGCAACACGGCGCTGGAGGAACCGCTCAAAACTTCAGTCTTCGACGGCGCCCCTTTTAGCCGGGCATCAGGGAATTTTTGTGCCTCAAGAGGAAACCTGACTGCCTTTCCAATCTACTTTGACGCCGAAAAAACTCAACAGGGTAAGAAAAGTGAAATACATGGGGGTAAAAATAAGCTGTAACCCATAGGCGGCCCCTTTTTTAGGCAGGGAGGAGCCAAAAATCGCCAGGGTGGCGATGGTATTCAGGGTCATGGCAAAGAAAACCGCCCCGGGCAGGGGCCACAGGGAGGGGATAAAGGGGACGAGGGGGATGGCCAGCATCCCCATGGATATGGTGATCATCAAAAAGCCGAAGTTGAGCCGGGTTGTTTTATCGGGACTGAAAAGCCCTCCGTTATTCCACCGGAGCGTCTGGTTTATCAGGGCTTTCCACGAAGACTCCCCCGCGGTCTCTACCGCCGCGTCCTTTCCGCAGGCGGAATGGATGGCATAGTTCGAATGGGAACGGATCCGGGAAATAAGGGCCGCGTCCTCCGTGGGAGACGGGGGAATGGTTCCGTAACCCCCTATGGCTTGCAGGGCCTCCCTGCTCAGGATGAGGTTGTTTCCAAAGCCCCCCCCGGCGGCGCCGAGCCCGGTGGAACCGGCCAGGTACATATACCGCACCGCGTGATCAAAACACTGGTAAAGGTGGAAAAATCCCTTTCCCCCGTGTTTTTTAAAGACCGGCCCGATGATGACCCCGATCCGGTTTTCCCGCATCCTCCTCGTCATGGCCCGGATCCAGCCGGGGGGAACCTCGCAATCCGCGTCGGTAAAGAGCAGCAAGGTTCCGGAAGCCGCTTCGATACCCCGGTTCAGGGCATATTGCTTATGATTCGGCCCGGGATTTTCTTCCAGGGCGATAATCGTAACCCCTTCCCGCTTTTTCGCGAACTCCCGGAGCAGCCCTATGGTTCCGTCGGAGGAACGGTCATCGATAAATATAAATTCCGTTAAGGGATAATCCTGCCGGACAAGACTCGCGAGGAGCCCCCCCATACGCCGGGCCTCATTCCGAAGGGGGATAATCACCGAAACCTTGGGGTTTTCCGCCTGAGGCAGCGCCGTTTCCGGAAACGCCGCCCCCCTGTCCTGAGAAATATCACCCGCCCCGGACCTTTGGTGATCCCACCGCCATTCACGAAAAAGCCCAACCATAAGGGCGCAATGGAGACCCACAAAAACCAGGGCAAACCCAAATCGAAATAGATTATACAAAACTATCCAAACCGGCATATTGCCATAATATACATTATTTGTTATTATTTTAATACCTTGGGGAATTAGCTCAGTTGGTAGAGCGATAGGTTCGCAATCTATAGGCCGGGGGTTCGAATCCCCCATTCTCCAAAAGGCGGCCGATACCCAGTAAAATGGGATTCGAACCGGAGCGCTGACCCCGGGCGAAGCGAAAGCTTTGACCGGGGTCGCGGCGCTCTCTCTTGCCAGGCCGATAAACAGGCAGGGCGGTCCAGGGGAATAACAGCCCCGGACCATGCCGGGTAAGAGGAATAGAGGATGGAAGTACCGAAAATCTATCTTGAAACCACGATGTTCAGCTTTTATTACGGCCAGGAAACAACGCCGGAGTATCGACAATACAAGGCGGAGGCTAGGGCTGTTTTTAACTTGATAAAAACCGGGGAATTCGAAGCGTATACATCAATACTTGCCACGGATGAAATGGCCGGTGAGCCGAATCAAGAAAAGCAACGAAACATGTATGCCCTTATTCGGGATTATTCGGTCAAGCTGCTCTATGAAACCGACGAAGTAACCCGGCTTGCGGCGCTTTACATTCAGGAAAAAGCTGTTCCGGAATCCCATCCAGTAGATGCGGCCCATATTGCCATTACAACGGTCAATGGCTTAGATTTTATAGTGAGTTTGAATTTTTCACATATAACCCGGATATGGACAATCGAACGGGTCCGCCAGGTGAATATTCGGGAAGGATACAAGGGTATAGGGATTTATAAGCCTGTAGAGGTATTAGATTATGAAAACGATGCAAGATTACATGAATGATCCCCGGATTCTCAATGATGATGGTCTTATGAACGGCCCGGAAGAAATACGGATAATCCATGCGGCCCGGCTCAGGCTTCAAGATGAAACAGCAGGAATGACTACGGCGGAAAGATCGGCATACCTTAGAAAAAAAACAGAAGCCGCTTTTGCACATTACGGGTTTCCCCTTCCGGAGATTATCAGTTTTCCAGGCCAGGGCAAGCTGAAACCCCGCCAGCCGTTTGCCTAATACCTTTGCGGAAGGGAAGCGCATCAATTTTTCCCAGGTGTTGTAGGATTCCCCCCACCTCACTGTATGAACAGAAGAATGCCGTCTATGTCTATGATAAAAGTCAAGCGCTTTTTTTACTTTCGCAGCATTTTTGTGTTTCTCCAAAAAACGTCGATATTGGGCCATCTTCATCTCATGGTTGCGCGGGTCCCGACCATAGTGGTACTCCCCCGTCTTCTGCATCTGATAGATCTCC
>JAITEG010000265.1 GCA_031282145.1 Spirochaetaceae bacterium
AAATTGGGCAGTACCCCGACCGCCGGGGTTTCCCTGAATCTTACGGACTTCATCCTTTTGTCGGATTTATCGTAATAGTGAATAATATTATCCCCGGCATTACAGAAGCGCAGCAATCCTGTCCTGGAATCAAAAAGGCAAAGCGTAAACGCGGCAAAGCGGCCCTCAAAACCCAGCGCTTCGATAAAATCATTTATCTGATAGACCAGCTTTTCAATATGCTGTCCCTCTTCTATAGATGTCCAGTTCTTAAAATGATTGAGAAACATGGTGGCAACCTGAATCATGATAAGCGCCGCCGGAACTCCCTTGCCCGCCACATCGCACTTTATGATCGCGTAATAACGGTCGTCCAGATCGATGTAGTCGAAATAATCCCCGGATATACCCTTCGCGCCTTCATAGTAGCCGTAGAACTGGGCGGTGGGGATGTCTTTAAAGCCGGAGCTAAGTTTGTTGCCGTCCTTGTCGGTTTCAAGGGGGATAAACTTTTTTTGTACTTCTTTGCCGATGGTAAGATCCCTGGAAGCTTCCGCGGCCCTGACCAGCCCCGCCGTCATATCGTTAATTGTATTGCCCAGAACAGCTAATTCGTCCCTGGAGTTAAGCCGGATTTCCGCCCCTTTAAGTTTGGACTTGTCCTCGGTGTCCCGGATAAGCTCAACAAAGGCGACGAGTTTCCTGACCGGCCGGATAATCCAGGTGGAAAGGATGAGGGCGCCGATTGCGCCGATGATCTGGGCAATGCCGGCAACCAGCAGGATCATCGTCAAAAGACCGCGCTGGCCTTCGGCAATTTGGGTCAGAATAGGCTCGATGGTCATTTCAAGCCGGATAAGACAGCGGAAGTAGTAATCCTCATCGCCCTGCCGGTACATAATGGGCCTGTAGAAAATAAACGTGCCGTTAAAAGCGCCGGTTCGGGACTGATCCCGGCCGGCCCTGACCAGGCGCTCCGAATCTATACCGGTCATCCCCTCCGAAAAATAGGCCGGCTCCGAACCGATTTCCCGGCTGATTTCGTTAAGCCAGTTATCCAGCCGGGTTTCCAGCGCCCCGATAGTTAAATGTATATTCCGGAGCCGGTCACGGCTCATCTCGTCGCCGTACGGAGCGAGGGCGGACGCCTGTCTGTTCAGTTCCGCGATGCTGGCAATTAAACCGCCGGTCTCGGCCCGCGCGCGCGTGTTCAGTTCCGCGGCGATCCGCTCCAGCCGGGGGCTTAGGGCGTCGGTAAGCCGGGAAATGCCCAGCTGAAGTTCAGGGGTATCTATCTTGCTCAGGATATCCGGATCGTTGGTGGCCAGGATCAGGTCGTCAAAAATAGGGGTCGCGGAGCTATAACCCGTTATGGTAGCGTATTTTGCCTCGGAAACGGCGGAAATCTGCCGGGGCAGCAAATCCAGATCCGCAAGGTTGCCGCCGGCAAGATAGACCCGGACGCCGTCGTCAAGTCCCTGCAGCAGCACCTCGACCCGTTCCTTAAGGCCTTCGAACAGGGTTTGCCGCTGGGTCACGGTCATACGGATATAGAGGGGCGTGGAAACCATGATCACTACCAGGAAAACCAGTACGATGGTAAAGGACGCGAGTTTCAGGTATAGTCCGATCCCCCGCCGTTTAAGACGGGCGGCGCGCTTTTTCTTTTCCACGGGCATAACGTCTCCACTGAGCAGAGCCGCCGCTTCAAGCCGTACCCGTGCGCCTTCCGTTATTACCAGCGTTATCCCGCGAAGGGCGAATACCAGACCCGCGGCGCAAAACAGCAGAAGCCCCCCCAGGATAAAAAAGGATGCGTCAAACACGAACCCGTTTGCCGTGCCCAACAGCCGGCCGCCTGTTTCCCGGGACCAAAGAAAACGCGCGGGCAAAAGAAACAGCCAGACGAGAAGTGTTTTTCGCAACTATTTTTTCCTTCTAAAAACCCGGTAGTTAATATTGGGGAAGATACAGTGCCGCCGTTCAAGACCGGTAAGCCATTCGGTACTAATGTAATTGCTTCCCAGGGCCTCGTAAATGGTCGTAAAATTCCGCAGGCCCATCTCGATTTGATTCCGCGCGAAATCGGGGAATTCCTGGTTGTAGAGCATCTTGGGCCAGTCCGACGCCTGCACCAGGAGTATTTCCCGCGCCGCCTGATTCAAGGCCCGCTCTTTAAGGCCCGAATCGTTGGGGAAACGTTCGGCAAGTTCCACCATCCGGTCAAGGGAACGAATCACATGCCGGTACATCCAGTCGTTGGAGGAGTCCAGCCACATCTCGGCATAACCGTTGGTTCCCCAGGAGGAAAATTCGGGCATAACGGTTTCCATTTGCGAAATATCCTGTTTGAAAAGGTACTCCTGCGGATTCATAAACTGAAGCCCGTCCCTGTCCGCCCCCTCCCTGAACAGGGTTTCCAGAAAGGCCGGGCCTTCGTACCAGAAGCGGCCGAAACTATCCGCCTCGAACGCGCAAAGACTAATGGGGGTTTCGCTCATCAGGGTTTCCGCCTGTCCGAGCAGCCGCATACGGTTGTCCAGAAACCGGCGGGCATGGACGACGGCCAGATCACGGGCTTTTCCGGCATCGTAGATCATCTTTTTGGAAGGGGAAACGGAACGCGCGTAATACTTAAAGCCGGTGGGCATACGGATTCTCCCTGCTCCAAGAAACGGTTCGATCAATTCCCGCCTTAACTCGTATCCGGCATCTTCGGAATAGTCACGGTATTCGGGGGAAAGACAGATTCCGTTCGATTCGAAGAGATCCCGGTGGGCATAATAATCCCGGATAAGTACCAGTATCTGCGAAGGGGTTTTTATGGGATAAAAACTGCCGTACCGGACAATGCCGGCGGTTCCTCCAGGCGGCACACCCGCCGGAAAACAGGCGGTGTTACAGAAACCCGCGGCGCATCCTGAGTTCTGCGCGCGGCCACGGACGCCGCTTCTCCCCAACAGGGCCCCGTGCGTGTCTACCACGGTATAACTAAAGTTGTAGGATCGCAGGTATTCGTCCAGTTCCGGCGACCAGCCCAGTTCGGGAAGCCAGAAACCCTGGGGATTCCTGCCGAAGATATGGCGGTGAGACGATATAGCCACTTCAATTTGCGCCTGAACCGTCTCGGGAAACGGGGCGTACAGGGGAAGAAAAGGATGGGTAGCCGCGGTAGTCATAATTTCCAGGCGGCCTTTTTTCTGGTAGAAGTCCAGAACCCGCGGTATGTTTTTTTCGTAGCGCTCGGTAAAGAGAATGCGTTTTTCTACTATTTGATCGTAATAGTATTTGGCCAGTACGTACAGCCGGGGATTACCGGCTGTACGTTCCAGTTCCTGCACACCGAATTCTATCTGCCGGTCCACATATTCCAGATAACGGCCGATAAGGATCTCATCGGCCATCATGGAACTTAAAACCGGAGAAAGGGCGATGGAAAGCCGGAACGGAATTCGATCCCGGTCAAGCCTGCCGAACGCCGCAAGCAAGGGGAGCCATGTTTCGGACAGCGATTCAAAAAACCAGGGTTCCTCGCAGGAAAATACAATGCCGTTTTCCGCTTTCCGATCCGGGTTTTCATCGGGGTAAAGAGTTGCGGCCTCTGCGCGGCTGCGGAACTCCGGTTCCGGCACGGCTTCGCCGGGTATGGCCGCGGGACGAAATTCAGTGAAAGATGCCGCCCGGGAAACAAAGGGCAAATGCGCGTTTAGTACGATAGAAATAACCTTGGATCTACTCATTACCCTGGAATCTCATCAGTGTTAGGCACGGTTTTTGGACCAGCGGACAGACCGCGATGCCCTTTCCCCGCTACGCAGAATAGGCAGTTCCTCAATGCCCGATAAACGGCGCAGTTGATTCTGTTCCCCGGATATTTCCGGGGTACCCAAAAGCGAGGGCATACTGAAAGATCGGGATACCGCCAGAAGCTCCTGGGTTTCTCCCAGGCGGGCATAAAGCTTCACCCGGAACCGGCAATTTTCGGTGTTTGTTTTAACCCTGCCGCCGGTGATACTCTCCGGAGAAAATCCCAGATACCAGGCAAAATCGGATATTCCCACGGACACGGTAAAGGATTCTCCGTCCCCGCATCTACCCAGCGGAGAAACTTTCAGGAAATACCCCTGAAACCCGGTGTTTCCTTCGAGAATTTCCTTGTCGGAGTTCCTGATCTCCCAAAAAGCGTATACCCAAAGAGGGTCCCGGATAATAACCTCGATATAGGTTATGTTGTACTGCCTGGGCAGGGGCGCCGGTTCCAGAAAATGCTTTTCTTCCAAAACGGCCGTCTGTTCCCCGGGACCCTCGTTCAGGAAAGAATCAAAAAAATCATCGAAAAAGGCTTCCAAAATCTCCTCGATGATAAAGCTGCGTTCCAATCCCGGAAGGACATCGATCCCCTGCTCTTCCGCCAGAGCCGCCAATTCGCCTGTAGTTAATCCTTCCAGATAAGACCGGCTGATGTGATAATCATCCATAATTCTGTAGATCATCAAGAAAAGTGCGGTTTGTGTCAAGATAAGGAAAAATAAAATCTTGACACATGTATAGTAGAAAGTGTCTATTTCATAAAAGGCGGGGAAATACTCAACGCCTTTCATCCGTCAAAACAGCGGCGCCAAATGATGTAGAAATGGATTCGCCTGGTCCAAGCTGTGGTATAGGGGCGATCTTTTTTGCCGTTTCAAAATTGTCGGTCGGTGTATTCCACAGTTCAAGCGTCACATTATACCCTCTGCCGTACCAGGGATAATCCATGTACCCATTATAGTCCTGCCAACTGGTCACATAGGGATAAACGGCAATATCCCACTCTAGGCAAAAACCGATTTTCCTGTTTTTGCTGTAAATAGATAAGGTTCCTTCTGACAGTTCCGAAAAATGGTAAAGTCCGGTAATTTGCGCGTTTTTTTCCTGGACATTCACGATCTTTTCCCCGCCTTTACCGGAAAAAGGCCAATCTGTTGTAAAGCCCGGCTGAAAAATTATATTACCGGTGCAGAATCCGGGGCTTGTCATCATTTTTTTCGCGGGAATATGAATAATGCACCCAGGCTCCAGGAATGGAAAACCAAAACACGGATGCTGTCCCCAGATGTATTCTATAGGCTGCATCCCTTCGTTAAGCAGTTCTTCCTCAAAAAATACCCTCGCGCTGCCCTCTTTTATCGTGATACGTTTTTTTACGGCGAAGGGAAAGCGCTGGGTTTTAGCCGTGAGCAAAACGCAAATTTGTTGGGAAGAGTCTTCTTCTACCGTAAACTGCCAGGGCCGGAGGCTGATTTCACCATGCAGACCTACTTCCGCACCAAGATAATTCATGGGCCCGCCACCCGGCAGTATCTCCTGCCATCCGCCAGGATAATGGTCAAAATACGCCCCCGTAGCCTGTGCCGCCGACGCGATATGATTCGCGGCTACGTTTAATCCGTTTTCGTTTTTCCAAAAGAAGTCGATATCTCCGGGTTTATATACAAACTCAATAATATCTCCGCCTTTATCCAAGAGTAAGACGATCCTGACTAAACTATTTTCCATCGCGAGGAGATCGTGGCCCCTGTGTGTAAACTGCCTGATTCTGCAGCCGAAGTTTTGTTTGGAATAATAGTCCATGATTCGCGCCTTGATCCTTTCTCCGGGCAAGTGAGTTGATCGAACTAAGCCCTTTGATATGAACATTTACAAAAAATAACCAACGATTAACCCCCGAGTTTTAGCCCAAAACCATCCAACCTTACTGACACAAATAATATGCTTTGCTCGATTATGAGCCATTAACGTGCTTTACAGCGTCATAAAGGGCAATGATGTTCTCCGGACTCACGTTGGACTGAATATTGTGATCTTGACAGAACACATAGCCCCCGCCGGGAGCGAGGATACCGATCATTTCCTCAGTCTCTTGCCTGACTTCTGCTGGGGATTTAAAAGTCAGGGTAGTTTGGCTGGAACAACCACCGCCCCAAAAGGTAATCGACTTGCCGTATTCCCTTTTCAGCATTCTGGGATCCATTCCTGCGGCCGAGAGCTGGATTGGGTTAAGGATATCAAAGCCCGCCTCAATAAAATCGGGAATGAGGGGAGCAATTGCACCGCAGCAGTGAAGCATGATCTTAAGCCGGGGCTTCTTTGATTTAATAAAGCTGTTTATTTTGGTATGCCAGGGTTTGAAGATCGTTTGGAAAGTTTTCTGGGATATAAGCGTACTGTTCTGAGTCCCGTAGTCATCTGCCAAATGGATGATCTGTATATTATCACCTACGGCATCCAAGTATTGGTCAAGAATGGCAATATATGCCCCAGTGAGTTTTTCCAGATAATAACCGACAAGATCAGGATCGGACATCAGGTACCCTGCAAAGCCAAAGTCTTTTATTCCTTGCTGAAAGATACCTATGGAAGTGGAACCCAGTACCGCGTAGGAAGTTTCCTCAAAAAGTTTTTTTCCGTTAACTTTGAGAAAATCTAGTTCTTCAGGCAGTATTGTTGGCGGTTTGAAGCCCCGATCGATATCATCATTGGATTCCACTTCCGCCAAGGGGTGGTACACATCATCGAAATAGAGCCCGTCCTTGGGCCGGCGGAATAATACTTCTCCCAGGGGACTGAAGATCACATCGTTTCCGGAGGGCTCTTTTTGGTAATTGAGCATCTCCGATACCAAAGCTTCGCTCCCGTCCGGCAGGGTTATCCGCTTTACTCCGCTGTTGAGCTTTACCCCCAATGAAGGGGCCAGCCGGTGAAGTTGGATAACATCTCCCCCCATAAATTTCCGAACACGATCGTCCACATCCGAAAGAAGCTGCTTAAAGTCGTATACAAAGTTTTCAAGCTTCAGGTTGAGATGCCCAAGAAGATTATTGTACGCTATGGCGTTGATTCCGCTGGCTCTGGTCGCGGCAAAATCCACCGGTACCTTATCCGGTTCCCGGTGATCGAGGGCGATTAACACTCGTTCTCTGCATGTCAAAATTTACCTCTTGTTCGCCATGCTTTGTCTATTTTAAGAGGGCAGCCATCGCCGCACCAAAAAGTGACGCATTCTCCAATGAGCTTATAATGTAAGAGCGGGGTTTTTTCCGGTTTAACATGGTATGGAGACGGGCATCAAAAGCTTCCCGCATTCCCTTGTAAAGCTTATAAGTACTCCCTTCAATGGCAATCCGTACAGGTGCGAATGGATTATTGCCCTCATCCATGCGTTCCACTGTGGCGGCTACCACTGCCGCAGAGAGCAATGCGGCTCGTTCGGTGATAATTTGGGCCAGGTAGAGAACACCGGCTAACGCGTCACGTTCATCCTGGTCAAAGAGAGAACCCAGAGGCCCTGTGGGTAAAGGGTTCTTGAGAAACGCATTGCAATCATTGGTAACGAGCGTGGGTAAGGCTAAAATATCTTCCGAGCGTCTAAAGGAGATGACTTTATCCTTCACGGCCTGTTTAAGGGCGAAAAGGGTAAATGGTCCCAGATACGCGCCGGAGCATGCTTTATCCTGAGGATAGGTACCGGGACGCATGGTGGTGGCGTCAAAGTCCTTGTCCAGGTATCCCCGGAAGCGGGAACAGAAATTGCAAGTTTCGGTATTAATAATTTGGGGGGAACTCTCGGAATAAAAATTTATTTTCGGAATGGACTTTTCTAGATATGCGATGTTGGATCCCGTACCAAGAATAAAACCAATTATGGATTCATCAATACTGCCTCCGGTTTCCGAGCAGACTGCTAAACCCGAGAGAAGGGTCGCCACAGTGTCGTTGAGAAGGACTATCTGCCGGGAGACTTTAAATCCCTGTTCTTCAAGCGCTTCTCGCAATCCCGCACCGATATGTTTTCCTATCACCTCCGGTATGTCAACCTCTTTAGCACAGTCAACAAGGATACCATCGGCATCTTCAGTTATATCTATTGAATAAGAGAAACAGAAACCTATGCCGTCTATGCTTCCCGCCGCTTCCAGAAGAGGAATAACCATATCCGCAATCTTGTTGAAGAAAGCTTTGGCGCTGATCCGTCCCTGAGTTCCGGGCATTGGCGCCCGCCGGGTCTCTCCCGGCCGGATCTTCCCCTCGGTATCCACCTTGACCAGTACGGCCCGCAGATTCGTGCCTCCGGCGTCCAGGGCGAGCAAAGTCTTTCCGGGAAGGATCTGTTTTCCCGGGCTGATATAGGAAGGCCGCATAGGCAGATCCGAAGGGAGGCCTCGCAGACCTCGTTCCATGTCATTCAGGCAATCCCGAATAAGGGTTTCGGGATCACAGTTGTCGTAGTGAAATCCATAAAAACGGGCGAAATCCGCTAGTTCGCAGGGGTTAAACTTGTAACTCATCGTAATGCCTCCTTTTTCGCGCTACGTACAAAGGGACCTGCAGTACCATTCTTTCATAGAGAAGATAATCAGTACAGATTCGGTACCAGAATATGGCAAAGCAAATACCACTTGTTATTTGCATGAATCTGAGATATAGTGATAACAGAAACTGTATAAGGAGAAAGCGATGAGTGATAAAAAAGTCAACTTGAATATTGTCGCTGGTTTTCTGGGCGCCGGCAAGACAACGCTTATCAACAAATTTCTCGCCGAGGCTTTTACCGGCGAAAAGGTTGCGATACTTGAAAATGAGATGGGGGAGATTGGCATCGACGGCGATTTGCTTCCAGCGGCTATGACAGTGCGGGAGATACTGAACGGCTGTATCTGCTGCACACTTCAAGGAGATTTTATCCAGGGGATCAAAGAACTCGTATCCGTCTATCAGCCGGACCGAATCATCATTGAGCCAACGGGCGCGGGTAATCTGGTGGACGTGATTAATGTCTGCCATGATGCGGAAAAACAGGCGCCTGTTCGTCTGGAGACTATTCTTACCGTGGTAAATGCGCCGCTCGTGCTTCTTTACCTTGAGGCCTGCGGGGAATTTTATAAAGATCAGATCCGCTACAGCCCCCTTATCGTACTCAGCGCCGTGCAGAAACTTGGAAATAAAAGTCCTCCTCTTGCTGATATTCAAAAGGAGATTCGCAAACTCAATCCGCATGCGCCCATTCTCACAAAAAACTGGGATCAAATGGACAGCATGGAAATTATTACCCTCGCCGAGGAGGCCGCCTCCGATATAAACGGCGCGTCGGAACCCCAACATGAACATCACCATCACCATGAAGAGGAAGGCGGCTTTGAAGCCTACTCCTTCATTATTCAGGAGAACTGGAAAATGGAGGATCTGAAACGCTTTATTGTGGAACTCAGGGACAGGAATTACGGTGAAGTGTTCCGCGCAAAAGGTTTTATTCCCTTCACCGATGGTTTTCACAAGGTGGATTATGTGTATGGTAATGATGAAATAGTCGCTTCGGATTACCAGGGCCAGGGTAAATTCGTGGTTATTGGAAAAGGACTCAACTGGGAAAAACTGGCCTCCTGTCTTAAATAACCCTGCTAACATCGTCTAGACTTCCTAATTTCGCGGTGCTTGTCAAAGATTGCTTACATTGCCGCCATCATGATGGACACTTCGTCCGCTTCACACCTGAGCAGTTCCACATTGACTCTGCCCTGAGCAAGTACCAGAAACCGATCACACATACCGATTAATTCCGGCAACTCCGAGGAAATCATGATGATGCCCACTCCTTCTTTTGCCAACCGGTTCATAATATGATAAATCTCGACCTTGGCGCCTACATCAATGCCCCGGGTCGGTTCATCCAGGATCAATACTTTAAGGTCGGTACTTAGCCATTTCCCCAAGACCACCTTCTGCTGGTTCCCGCCACTCAGGTTGACCACAAGGGTATCAATTCCCGGGGCTTTGATCCGTAAATTATCGAACTGTATCTGTACCCGTTTGGTTTCTTCCCTTCGATTAATATTCCCGAACCGGGAAATTTTGCCTAGGCTGGCCAGGGAGATATTATCCCTGATTGGTTTGATCAATACGATTCCGTTCTTTTTCCGGTCTTCGGTGGCCAAGGCAATACCGTGGGCAAGAGCATCCCTGGGCCGATCGATTCGCAGTTTTTTACCATCCATATAGACATCCCCGGAACTTTTGGGCTTTCGGACACCAAAAATAGCGTTCACCAGTTCGCTTCTACCGGAACCAACCAAGCCCGCCAAGCCAAGAATCTCCCCACGGTGCAGAGAAAAATTCACGTCTTCTATGATATTTTTTTGTGGATTGTAAGGATGCTGCACCCTGATATGCTCTACTCGGAGGATCTCATTACCGATTGCGGCGGGTTCCTTTGGGTACATATTTGATATTTCCCGGCCCACCATGCAGGTGATAATATCTTTCCTTTCAAATTCGCCCTTGTTGAATTTTCCGGCGTTTTTTCCATCTCGCATAACTATTATCCGATCGGATATTTTAAAGACTTCATCAAGTTTATGGGATATATAAATACAGGAGATACCCTGAGAAATAAGTTCGTTTAAAATAACAAAGAGATTCTCACACTCACTTTTGGTCAGGGTTGATGTTGGTTCATCCAAGACTAAAATAAAAGGATTAACCCGAATCGCCTTTGCTATAGCTACCAGTTGCTGCTGGCTTGTACTCAGGTTCCTCACCAGTTCCCGGGGGTTTATCGTGAGTCCCACCCGTGCCAACACTTCTCCCGCTTCGGCGTATACTTCTTTCCAGTTGATTGATCCGCTTTTCTTTTTTGGATACCGCCCGATAAAAATATTTTCCGCTATGTTTAAATCCAGCATCGCGTTTGTTTCCTGGTAGATCATCTGTATTCCGTAGCGTTCAGAATCAGCGGGATTGTTAAAGGACTGTACCGATCCGTTCAGAATTATTTCGCCGCTGTACTCATACCGGCTATAGGCGCCGCTTAATATCTTCATCAGAGTTGATTTACCCGCACCATTCTCCCCGACCAGGGACAGTATCTCCTGCTCATACAGCTCAAAGTTAACATCGTCTAGTGCCTTCACTCCGGGGAATTTTTTGGTGATGTGCTTCATTTCCAGTATTACTTTTGGCATGCGGCAGCGGTTCCTCTATTTTTTTCAAGCGCCAGGCCGAAAAAACCGAATTTTTTAACTTCTCGGATTCTTCGGCTTTGCAGTTAATTTCGCGCAACTACCCCGCTAATTCTTAGAAGGGTTGCTATTGGGGTCAAAGGTAGCCGCAGCGGCCTGATCTACAAGCTGTACGCCGGAGTCGGTTATTGAGGGAACCTTCTCGCCTTTCAAGGCCATGTAGGCAAAGCGGGCCGCATCATAGCCCCAGCCACCATAGAGATTCTGGGCCATTACACCAGTGAGGTTGCCTTTTTTCACCTGGTCAAGGTTCAGCTCAGTGGCATCCATGGTGATGGCAATGACTTTGCCCTGAAGGTTCAGCTCCTCAATAGCCTTACCGACGCCGGGGCTTCCGCCGCCTTCGCAGCTCAGGATCGCGTTGATTTCGGGATTTGCCCGGAGCATGGAGGTTACCACTTCGACCGAAGTATTGGGATCAGCATTATCAGCCCGGGTGTCAACAATCTTGTAACTGATATTGTTGTCCTTCATATACTTTTCCGCGGCTTTCCACTGGATAACCTGGTTCTCGGAGTCGATATTGCTCATGATAATACCAAGGTTGACGGGTGCGCCCTGAGGGAGCCTTTTAATAATCTCTTTGATCTGGATAACCCCGGCATTAGCATTGTCGGTACCCACAAAAGCAGCCCGCAGATCTTCGCTGGCGGCGTCAACTGCGGAGCAGGTTACCACGATGCCGGCGGCTTTCGCGTTTCTAAGCGCGGTGTTAAAAGCCGAAGGCGCGAAGGGGCAAACTACGATGGCGTCGGGTTTCTGCACAATCGTGTTCTCAAGGGCCTCAACCGTCCGTTCCACCGTGTGGTCATCGGCACCGGTCCATATCCCGTTAAAGCCGAATTCCCTAGCGGCTTCGTCAAAGCCCGCCTTTACGATTAGCCATACAGGGTCGTTCACCTTGGGCGCCACATACATGATGGTGTACTTTTTTTCTCCGCCAGATGCTGCTTTCTGTCCGCCGGCGACAACTGATGTTACCGTAAGCATGCCAAATGCTACGATACCGATGAGTAATGCTAACCAAAACCGTTTTCTGTTCATCATAAAACCTCCAAAAAATTTTTAAGAAAGTGCCGGAGTTTTAAGCCCCGAAACTTTCTTTGAATCCTAAACCTTCATACCAGCCCGTTCTTTCCGAAAAACATCGATTAGGACCGCTACAATCATGATGATGCCGATGACCACGCTTTGCCAGTATACCGAAATCCGCATCAGCACCATGCTATTTTCCACCACCGACATAAGAAGGCCTCCGATAACGGTTCCCAGAATGGTACCGGAACCTCCCAATGTACTGGTACCGCCAATGACAACCGCGGCAATAATCGTCATTTCCCGGCCGGTTCCCAGAGTTACCTGCCCCGACTCAATTCGGCTGGTCATGATAATTCCCACAAAAGTTGCGGAAAGGCTTGAAAAAACGTAAGCGGACATTTTTATACGGTCAACGGCGATACCTGAAAGCCGCGCCGCATCCTGGTTACCCCCGATGGCATAGATCGACCGGCCATAGGTGGTGTTACGCAGTACGTAGTCCATCACCAAAGCGACCGCTACAGCGATATATGCCGAATAGGTTATACGGAGAAAAGTGCCGTTGCCGAGCATTCCGAAGGCCGGCGGCAGAGGATACACCGGCATACCCCTCGTAATAACATTACATATCCCCCGGGCGATATACATCGTGCCCATGGTGGCTATCATGGGGGGCAACTTCCGTTTGACTACGATTACCCCGTTGAGAAGACCGATGATCGAATTTGCCGCCAGGGTCAGGATAATAGCCAAGATAATCGGTATACCATGGACCATCAAGGTACTGACAAGGATTCCCCCTAGTCCTATCTGGGAACCCACGGACAGATCCAGACCCCCGGAGATCATAACTATTGTGGTAAGGCAGGCGACAATGATGATGTAAGAAGTAGTCCTCAATAGATTGGACAAATTGGCGCCGGAGATAAAAACCGGATTTACAAATGAAATAATAACACAAAACACCAGCAGGATCACCAGAATACCAGCTTCGGTAAAACTGCCTATATTTTTATTCCGGATTTTATTAAGTTTCATTACAGTAACCCCAATCCTCAAAGGTCAATAGGATACTTCCCATATTTTCTTGCGTATTCATATAACGCCACTACATTTTCCGCCGGCACATCCTTCTGAATATGGTTGGATGGGGCAAGCAGATAGCCGCCTCCCGGTGCCAGGGCTTTTATCCGCCGTTTCGCTTCCTGTATGGTATCTTCCCTGGTGCCAGGCAAGGCCCGCTGCTGATCAATGGCGCCGTGGAAACAAAGCCTCTTTCCGTATTTCTTTTTCAGGTCCGCCGATTCCATGCCCGGACACAAAGGCTGGATAGGATTGAGAATATCAACCCCGACATCGATAAAATCGTCGATCAACGGTTCGACGGCGCCACAGGAGTGAAACCATATCTTTATATTGGGCGCCTTGGAACGGATAAAGGTGTAAATACGGTCTTCCGAGGGCTTGAAAAATTTCCGGTACAGTTTCGGCGAAATAAAGAGCGATGTCTGGGTTCCAAAGTCCGACTGCCGCTGCATTATCTGCACATAAGGGCCCACCGCGCTTAAGAACATATCCCACAACTGTATTTCAATATCCGTTACTTTGTTAATGATGAAGAATGCCAGATCCTCATCGGTCATCATATCCATTAGGAAATCATCGATACTGCGCAGACAGTAACAGCGTTCGAAAAGGCCTGTGGCGTCTATCACCGCCTTGGCGACTACCGCGTAGTCCGTATCCTCGTAGTAATGCTTTGCCCGTTCCCGCAAGACGGAAGTGTCCCAACCTTTCGGATCGGGCCAAGGGTAGTTCACCACTTCCTGCTCGCTCTTGCCCTTGAGGGGAAAGACTACGGGGTAGGAGCCTTCGGCGCTCCAGGTAATACCCCAGTAATCAGTGCTGGTTCCATCTTCATGCTTAACCGACTTTGGCTTGTCGGGAGAGGCGAGCCAAAGATGCCTGAAATCCACGTCAAAAGCTTCCAAAAGCCGCTCATCGTAGTAATTCGCCGTGGTTCCTATACGGTAAGGCTCAATTTTTTCTTTAAACCCCAGAAGTTCACAGACTTTGAAATACACTGAATCATTCAAGAGATTCCCGGTACTGCCGAGATCAATCGGCACATAGTCCGGTTCCTCCAGGTTAATCGCCGCCATTACCCTATCGCGATGCCTCATTTTACATTTGCTCCCTACAACAAGCCCAACACTACCGGGGTAGAACGGTACCCTATTCCCATCCGGTCTATACCCATATCTATCAAGGTAAAAAAATGGGCCTGATCCCGAATGCCCCCGGATCCCTTTATCCTGCAGCGGCCCTTTGCGGCGTCCAGCATTACCCGGATCACCTCGACGGTGGCCCCCTTGCTTTCCGCGCCGGTATAAAACCCGGTCGAGGTTTTTACAAAATCGGCGCCGGCGTTGCAGGCTATCTCGGTGACCCTGGCAACCTGATCCAGGGTAAGGGCGTCGGTTTCAAATATCACCTTAAGCAGGGAACCATAGGCATGGCTTACTTCGGCCACTGCCTTGATGTCGGCCTCCACATCCTTCCACAGGCCGCTTCTAATCCAGCCGTAGTTGGAGACAATGTCCAGATCTTCCACATCCCTGTTTTTGCATATCTCTTCCGCCTGTTTAACCTTTGACGCGGTACTTGAGAGTCCAAAGGGAAAATCGCAAACTACGCAGATCCCCGTATTGGTTCCCTTGCAGAGTTCCCGGGCTATATCTATCGAAGCCGGATTAATACAGACCGTCTTGCAGCCAAAATCGATGCCTTCTTTGATATATTTTTTAATCTCATCCTGGGTAAATTCAGGCTTAAGCACCGATTGATCGATGTAGGAAGCCAATTCCCTGACGCTCATTTCGCTTGCTTTTTTGTTTGGTTTCACAAAATACCCCCGCTGGATTTAAGGCCGGACCATCTTCGCTTTGGATGGTATGACGCATTGCATAAATGAATCACTCTAACCGTCCACCACACTATTGAGAAATTACCAATCGTTTGGTTAGTATCAAATGTATGATACATTTAGTATATACGGAAAACAGCCCTTGTCAAGCGTTTTTTACAAAAAATTCAAAGATTCTTCATTTTCGGGAAATTCAAATCTGGAGCTGCCGTTCAAAATCCACATTGTGCTTGACGGAATTGGCGTTTTTGTAAAGATCGAGACGGAAAATACATTTATCGGCCCTTGTGACGGATGTGGTATATTCGAAGATATAACCGGATTCAAGGTAGGAAATCCGCTGAATTTTGTATCCGGGCATTCTTCCCTTGCATTTCAGCTTTTTTTCATTATCCCCGCTGATGATGACCGCTTCAATGGTTTCCACCGCGTGGAATAAATTCAGGGAATACCGGTT